>CAUJGC010000039.1 GCA_963169075.1 Myxococcota bacterium | reverse complement strand
GATCCTCGCACGCCTGTGGCTCGCGCGCCTCGCTGCGCTCGCTCGCCACCGACACGTCGTCGCTACGCTCCCCGCTCCCTGCGGTCGCCCGCGGCCCCAGGCCGCGCACCCTCCCCCAGCGACCCGTCGGTGTCCCCCCGTCACGGGGGGGACCGGTCCCGTTCCTCCTGTGAGCGAAGCGAAGCAGGAGGTTACGGGGCCGGGGGGGTTCGCGTTGTCTCTTGTCTTGAAGGATGTTACACTGGGTGCCGTCCTGGGTGCCCGCGCTGGCCCTGTCCTCTCTCCCCCTTCACCTCTGGACTCGACGCTCATGAAGACGCGACGCATTACACTCTACCTCGCGCCGGTGCTCCTCTTGACGTGGCTCGTCGCTGCGTGTGGAGGCAGCGAGAGCCCCTCGACGCCGGCGGACGGGAGCGGGGAGAACAACAGCGCGCCGAACAACAGCGCGGACAACAACAGCGTCAATAACGCGGTCAATAACGCCGTCAACAACAGCAGCGGTGTCAATAACACGGTCAATAGCGGCGTCAATAACGGCATCAATAACGGCATCAATAACGCGCCGGGCAACAACAGCCCGGTCAATAACGGCGTCAATAACGCGCCGGGCAACAACAATGCGCCGCAGGACGTCACCTATTATCGTGACGTGAAGCCCATCCTGGATCGGGCCTGCACGGGGTGCCACGCGGCGGGTGGGGTGGGGCCCTTCGCGCTGGACACGTGGGCCGCGGTGCAGCCGCTGGCGAACGCCATCGACTTCGTGGTGGACGCCGGGACCATGCCGCCGTGGCAGCCCGATCCGGAGTGCCGCACCTTCAAGGGGCAGCGGACCCTGAGCGCCGAGCAGAAGGCCACGATCCGGGCCTGGGTCCAGGGCGGGGCGCTGGAGGGGGACCCGGCAGACGATCAGCGCCTGGGGCCGCCGACGGATCTGGTGCTTGAGAACCCGAGCCTCATCACGCGGGCTGCGGAGGCGTACACCCCCGATCCGACTCGTCCGGACGACTACCGCTGCCTGGTGCTGGACGCGGAGTTCCCGCAGACGACCTTCCTGGCGGCGCATCAGACGGTGCCGGATCAGCGCGCCATCGTCCACCACGTCCTCTTCTACCTGGTCACGCCGGACGAGGTGCCGCGCCTGGAGGAGCTGGAGGGGCGGGATGAGGCGCCGGGCTATGAGTGCTTCGGCGGCCCCAAGGTGGGCAGCCTGCTGAACACCATCGCGGGGTGGGTGCCCGGGGCGACGCCGACCCGCTTCCCGGAGGGCTCGGCCTACGCGATCCCGGCGGGCTCGCGGATCGTGATGCAGGTCCACTACAACACGCTCAACAACCCCCCGGCGACCGATCACACCGAGTTTCATATGAAGCTCTATGAGGGGACGCCCCGCAACCTCATCCAGATCCTCCCGCTGCCGAACGAGGGCATCGAGATCGAGGCCGGGGACCCGGAGTCCGTCCATGACATGCTCATCCCCAACATCTTCGGGCGTGAGCTGACGGTGGTGGGCACGGCCCCCCACATGCACATGCTGGGCTCGCGCTTCGAGGTGGAGGTGCGCCGGAGCAACGGCCAGCGGGAGTGCGTCGTCAACATCCCCGAGTGGGACTTCAACTGGCAGCAGTTCTACGAGCTGCACGACGACGACTACATCCGCATCGGCGCGGGCGACAGCATCTTCATGCGCTGCGTCTACGACAACAGCCCGGCGAATCAGGCGGTCGTCAACGGGGAGCAGCTGGAGCCTCGGGACGTGGACTGGGGCGACGGCTCGCTGGACGAGATGTGCCTGAACTACCTCACCACCATCCAGCCCTACAACCCGGCGGACGTGGAGGGGGACTGCTCGGCGTTCCCGTCGTGCAACATGTCCTGCGAGCCGGGGGATGGCTTCTGCACGGCGAGCTGCGCCTCGTTCGGCGGCGGGATCTGCCGCGAGTGCTTCGCGCAGGCGGTGGCCTCGTGCGGGGATCGCCACTGCGGGAGCCAGCTGACGCCGCTCTATGGCTGCGCGCTGGGCTGCCTCAACGAGCAGGACCTGGGCGCCTGCTTCATGGACCGCTGCGAGGCGGCGTTCAACAACCTCTGGTCCTGCCTCGGGCCTCGGGTCTACAGCGGCGAGTGCAACCGCGATCTGGATGACTGCAGCATCACCTTCTGAGCGGCGCCTGCGGCGCCTCCTGGTCGTCGAGCCGGGCCGGGTCCCCTACCGGGAGGCCTGGGAGCTTCAGCGCACCCTCCACGCCGCCCGCGTGGAGGGGCGGCTCACCGAGGATGTGCTGCTGCTGCTGGAGCACCCCCACGTCCTCACCGTCGGCAGCCGCTCCGGCAAGCCGAACCCCTGGGAGAACCTCCGCGCCCCCGCCGAGGCGCTGGCCGCGCGCGGGGTCGAGCTGGTCGAGGCCGACCGGGGCGGGGACGTGACCTGGCACGGCCCCGGGCAGCTGGTGGGCTACCCCATCATGGACCTGACCCCCTCCGGCGGCGACGTGTCCCGCTATGTGCGCGGGCTGGAGGAGACGAACCTCTTGATCCTCCGCGCGCTGGGGCTCCAGGCCCGGCGCAGCGAGGGCTTCCCCGGCGTCTGGATCGGGGACGCCAAGATCAGCGCCATCGGCGCCCGCATCCGCCAGCGCGTCACCATGCACGGCTTCTCCCTCAACCTCCGGGGGCCGCTGGAGGGCTTCGGCTGGATCGTGCCCTGCGGTCTGGAGGGCAAGGAGGTCACCTCCATCGAGGCGCAGCTGGGCTGGGCGCCGCCCGACGCGCTCATCTACCCCCTGGCGCGGGCCGCCTTCGGCGCAGTCTTCGACCAGCGCCCGGTCCCCACCCCGCTTGACGCCGTCCTGGCCTGCTGAGGAAGCTCCATGCTGGAGAGCCCCGACCTCCCCTTCGATCCCCACCACCCCGCCCTCTACACGTCGCAGGAGCTCTTTGAGGGCTTCGACCCCGCGCGCCCCCAGGAGACCTTCCCCCAGACCTTCGATCAGCGCGTGTACGCGCACTTCGTGGCCTCGGGCGGCGCGCACCCCGATGACGTCGCGGTGCGCCTCGCCAGGAGCCTCCACGATCACGCCATGACCGAGGCGAAGTACGCCTTCCTGGCCGAGCAGCAGGCCCTGGGGCGCCGCATCATGGCGATCATGGGCGGCCACAACCTCAAGCGGGCCGATCCGCGCTACCGGCGCGTCGCCCACATCGCCCGGCGCCTCGCGCTGGAGGGCTTTGTGGTCGCCACCGGCGGCGGCCCCGGCGCGATGGAGGCCGGCCACCTCGGCGCCTTCTTCGCCGCCCGCACCCCCGCCGAGCTGGACGAGGCCATCCACCTCCTCGCGCCGCGCGCCCCCCACCTCATCCACCCCGATCACCCCGACGCCGAGTACAAGGATCTGGACTGGATGGCCCGGGCCTGGCGGGTCTGGGAGCGCTTCGCGCCGTCCCCCGAGGAGGCCGCGCGCTACCCGAGCCTCGGCGTCCCGACCTGGCTCTACGGCCACGAGCCGCCCACGGTCTTCGCCACCGTCCACGCCAAGTACTTCGCCAACAGCATCCGCGAGGAGGGCCTCCTCAGCATCGCCATCGACGGCGTCCTCTACACGCCGGGCAAGGCGGGCACCATCCAGGAGGTCTTCCAGGACGCCTGCCAGAACTACTACGGCTCCATGACCTACTACAGCCCCATGATCTTCATGGAGAGCGCCTACTGGGTGGAGCGCCTCCCCGTCCGCCCCCTCCTGGAGCGCCTCATGGCGGGCAAGGCGCAGGCCGCCCTCATCGCCTTCGAGGACGACGACGACGCGATCATCGCGCGCTTTGTCGAGTACGAGCGGGAGCGCTGGCGGGCGTGAGCGCCGCGCCTCACCCGCCCCGGACCGGGGCGGGGAGGCGCGCGCATCACACGGTCAAGAGCACCGGGTTCTCCAGCAGGCGCTTGATCGCCTGGAGGAGCTGGGCGCCCAGCGCCCCGTCGGTCGAGCGGTGATCGCAGGAGAGGGTGACCTCCATCTCCTGACCGGGGACCACCTGGCCGTCCCGGACGACCGGCCGCTCCACCACCGCGCCCACCGCCAGGATGCCCGCCTCGGGCGGGTTGAGCACCGCCATGAAGTGGGTGATGCCGAACATCCCCAGGTTCGAGATCGAGAACGTCGAGCCCGTATACTCCTCGGGGGCGAGCCGCTTCTCGCGGCCTCTGGCCGCCAGATCCCGGATATCTCGCGCGATGGCGCCGAGCGTCTTCACATCTGCATCGCGGACCACCGGCGTGATCAGGCCGCCCTCCATCGCCACCGCCACGCCGATGTGCACGGCGTCGTGCTGGACGATGTGATCCCCGCCCCAGGCCACGTTCATCCCCGGCACCTGGCGCAGCGCCAGCGCGCAGGCCTTGATGACCAGATCGTTGACCGAGAGCTTCACGTCCGACCCCGCCGCCTTGAGCTGGGCGTTGAGGTCGGCGCGGAGCGCCATGGCCCGCTCCATCGCGATGGTGGTCGAGAGCGAGAAGTGCGGGGCGCTCGTCCACGACTCCGTCATCCGCCGCGCGATCGTGCGTCGGATCGCCGTCAGCGGCACCGCCGCC
>CAUJGC010000038.1 GCA_963169075.1 Myxococcota bacterium | reverse complement strand
CAAATAAAACTTTATTATATTATTTTCTTTTTTATTCTGTTGTTTTTTGTGCCCCCGGCGGCTGGGGGAAGCTCCCCCAGACCCCCGTCAACCTGCATGAAGGCGGAGAGGACCTCGGCGCGGAGGGCGTCTTCTTCGTCTTCGTGGCGGGGGGAGAAGTGGAAGGGGACGACGGTGCGGGCTTGGGAGAGGGCGGCGAGGGTGCCGGCCTGGGCGGAGGTGAGGTGGAAGCGTTGGCGGGCGCGATCGGCGTCGGCGGCGCGGAAGCTGGACTCGACGTAGAAGACGTCGGCGCGGTGGGCCAGGGCGGTGATGCGGGCGACGTTGTCAGGGTGGAAGATGACGTCGGTGACGTAGGCGAGCTTCTGGCCGGGGCGCTGGACGAGGAGGGGGCGGAGAGCGGCGAGGGGGCGGGGTGGGCCCTGGGGGACGGGGATGGGGGTGTCGTCGGGGAGGCCGGCGCGGACGGCGGCCTTGAGGTCGGAGAGCCAGGGGCCGATGGAGAGCCCGGCGGCCTGGACGGCGTCGCTGCGGACGCCGAGGTGGACGGGCTCTTCAAGCGCGTAGCCGAGGCAGGGGGTGTTGTGATCGAGGATGGCGGCGCGGGCGGTGTAGCGCGGGGTGGTGTGGACGAGGCCGCCGGGGAGGGGCACATCATGGATGGGGCCGAGGGCGAAGCCGTCGGCGAGGCGGAGGAGGGTGCGGCGGCCCTGGTCGGGGGCGACGACCTCGGTGACGTCCAGCTCCAGGCCCTCTTCGAAGCGATCGGCGAGGTTCCAGACGTAGCTCTGGAGGCGGGCGTGGACGTGGTGGATGAAGCGGGCGGGGCCGGTGAGGCGGAGGCGGCGGGGGCGGGCCAGGGCGACGCGCAGGAGGCGGTCGAAGCCGATGAAGTGGTCGAGGTGGCAGTGGGTGACGTAGATCGCGCGCACCGCCAGCAGCTCGCGGGGGGAGAGGGCGTCGAGCTGGCCGAGGTCGAGGAGGAGCGCCTCGCGGGTGTGGCGGAGGGTGATGTAGAGGGCGGGATCCCCGAAGACCCCGTTGACCAGCTTGCCGAGAAAGACCGAACCCATGACGCGCACCTCCGCCGCAGCGCTCGCGGGAGAGTGTGGCGGGACGCGGGGCGCGTGTCCAGGGTGCATCGCGCGGGGGTTTGAGGCATAGTCGGGGCCGAGGGCACCAGCGCCCTCCCCTGCCCGAGCCGCGCCGATGCAGCACCGCAGCCTCGCCTCTGTGATCCTCCTGGCCTTGTGCGCTTGCGCGACGCCGCAACCCGAGATCAAAGACGGTACAGCCGATAAGCCGCCCGTGGAGGCTCCACGCGACGCCCACGCCGCCAAGGAGGCCTTCGCCCCCGAAGGGGCCACGGGCTACCGCAAGAGCGACCCCGTCTCGGCGGAGCGCGCGATGGTGGTCGCCGCCAACCCCTACGCGGCGGCGGCTGGCGAGCAGCTCCTGCGGGACGGCGGCACCGCCACCGACGCGTCCATCGGGATGATGCTGGTCCTGACGCTGGTGGAGCCGCAGTCCGCAGGCATCGGCGGCGGCGCGTTCGTCGTCCGCTACGACGCGGCCTCGGGGCAGCTCACCACCCTCGACGCCCGCGAGACCGCGCCCGCCGCGGCGACCCCCGACATGTACCTCACCGCCGAGGGCAAGCCCGTCGGCTTCATCGACGCGGTGGTGGGTGGCCTCTCGGTGGGCGTGCCGGGGCTCCTCCGCGGCCTGGAGGCCGCCCACAAGAAGGGCGGGCGCCTCCCCTGGGCCGACCTCTTCAAGCCCGCGATCCAGCTCGCGGAGGAGGGCTTTGAGGTGTCGCCGCGCCTCCACGAGCTGCTCTCCCGCGACAAGTGGCTCGCCCAGGACCCCGCCGCCCGCGCCTACTTCTTCGACGCGGAGGGTAAGCCCCACCCCGTCGGCCACCGCCTCCGCAACCCGGCCCTGGCCGACACCCTGCGCGCCCTCGCGGCGCGGGGCGCCGACGCCCTCTACAGCGGCCCCATCGCAGACGACATCGTCCGCGCCGTCCAGCAGCACCCCACCAACCCCGGCCGCCTCACCGCCGCCGATCTCGCGGCGTATCGCCCGGTGGAGCGCCCCCCGGTCTGCATGCCCTACCGCACCTTCCGCGTGTGCAGCATGGGGCCGCCCTCGTCCGGCGGGATCACCGTGATGCAGATCCTGGGGATCCTCTCCCACACGTCCATCGACAGCGCCCCGCCCGACAGCCCCGAGGTCACGCACCTCTTCGCAGAGGCCTCACGCCTCGCCTTTGCCGATCGCGATCACTGGGTGGCCGACCCGGACTTCGTGACCGTGCCCACCGAGGGCCTCCTCCGCCCCGACTACCTCAAGCAGCGTGCGGCGCTCCTCCGCCCCGACGCGAGCCTGGGGACCGCCGCCCCGGGCAACCCCCTCCAGGCCGGCGCCGCCGTGCCCTGGGCGCCAGGCCCCGCCCCGGAGCTGCCCTCGACCACGCACCTCGTCGCCGTAGACGCCGAGGGCAACGCCGTCTCCATGACCGCCAGCATCGAGATGGGCTTCGGCGCCCACGTCCTGGTGCGCGGCTTCCTCCTCAACAACCAGCTCACCGACTTCTCCTTCGTCCCCGAGGCCGACGGCCTCCCCGTCGCCAACCGCCCCGAACCCCGCAAGCGCCCGCGCTCCTCCATGAGCCCCGTCATCGTGCTCAACGCCCAGGGCCAGCTGGAGCTGGCCGTGGGCTCCCCCGGCGGCAACCGCATCATCCCCTACGTCGCCCAGACCCTCCTCTACACCCTGACCTGGGACATGGACCTCCAGCGCGCCCTGGATCGCCCCCACGTCTCCAACCGCAACGGCGACACCGAGCTGGAGGAGGTCCCCGGCTTCGAGGCCTGGCTGGAGGCCACCCGCGCCGGGCTGGAGCAGCGCGGCCACACCGTCAAGGTCAAGGAGCTGAACAGCGGCCTCCACGCCTTCCGACGCCGCCCCGGCGGCGGCTGGATCGGCGCCGCCGACCCGCGCCGCGAGGGCCAGGCCCGCGGCCTCTGAATAAGCGCGCCCGCCCAGGCGTCTACCTCCCTATGGGGTGTCCGCAGCACCTCACCCCCTCGCCTTGGAGCTGCCCCATGCGTCGCCCACTCCACGCCCTCCTCGCCTCCATCGCCCTCCTCACCGCGACCGCGGCCCCGGCGCTCGCCCAGGACGCAGGCTACGCCGAGGCCGACCTCCCCGAGCAGACCCTCCAGGTCGCCCCCGTCGATCCCGAAGACTTCGACCTCGAAGGCGTCGCCGCCCTCGTCCGCGACGGCGGTGTGCAGGACGCCCAGGGCCTCCAGGATCTCATCAATCAGGACAACGGCCTCAACAACGTCGATCTGGACGACGACGGCCTCGTCGATCACGTCATCGTCCGCGAGGTCCGCCAGGAGGGCGAGCTGGCCTTCGAGTTCGTCGCCGTCCCCTCCTCCAACGACAAAGATCCCCGCGCCCAGGTCACCGTCGCGCGCCTCATCCTCAACGAGCAGCCCGCCGAGCAGGACGTCGAGGTCGTCGCTGAGTACACCGAGGACGTCAACGACTACGACCGCTACGTCTACGTCTACCACGTCGCGCACCCCCGCTACGCCCCCGCACCCCTCCCCTTCTACGCCTGGGCCTACGCCCCCGGCCGCCCCGTCTGGGTCTGGAGCTACACCCCCGGCTACTACAGCTCCTACTACTATTACAGCGACTACGGCACCCTCGTCACCGTCCGGAGCCGGTGCTACCACCGCTACGGCGTGACCCACGTCTCCCGACGCACCTACACCACCCATCACCCCCACCACCACCGCCGCGCCAGCAGCCGACGCCACGCCCACTACCGCACCCGTCAGCACGCCGACCGCATCGCGACCTCCGACCGCGTCCATGACCGCGACCGCGACTACAGCCGCGACCGCCCCACCTACCGCAGCGCCGCCCCCGCGCCGCGACGCGCCACCTCCCTCCGACGCAACACCACCTTCACCGCCGCGCGCCCCAACCACCCCGACGTCGCCACCGCGCCCCGCGCCGCCTCCCAGGCCACCGCCGCCCCGCGCGCGCGCGTCAACACCCAGCGCGTCAACCTCTCCCCCACGCGCCGCGCCAGCGCGCAGGCGGCGCCCCGGCAGGCGACGACCCCGCGCGTGACGCCTCGACCGTCCTCCGCCGCCCCGAAGAAGAGCGTCGCCTCCAAGAAGCGCACCGCCTCGAAGAAGCCCACCTTCACGAGGACCAGCGCGCGCTCCTCCCGCAAGCGCCGATGAGCCCTCCACAAAAATGAACGGGGGTCCGGGGGCGGCTCGCCCCCGGCCGCCGGGGGGCAACC
>CAUJGC010000037.1 GCA_963169075.1 Myxococcota bacterium | reverse complement strand
GCGGGGGCCCCCGGCCCCCCCGCCCGGGCCGCGCCCCGGCGCCCCCCCCCGGGGCGGGCCCCCCCCCCCCCCCCCCCCGGGGCCGTTCGCCGCCCCGTGCCTTGACAACCCCGCAACCCCCGACGTATCCACTTACATTGCGTCGGGGCATCGCCCAGGACAACGCGCGAACCACTCCATAGACCGCACGCAGCGCGGAGGCTCCATGTCAGGGTTCAAGAAGGTGCTCAACTGGTTCGTCACGGTGGAGACCAACGGCGAGGAGGAGGTGCCGGAGGCAGCCGCCAGCGCGGACCCGGATGAGGCCGCCGCGGCGGCGCGCCAGGCCGCCGAGCAGGGCCGCGGCGGGCAGCGCCCCGCCGAGCCCAAGCGCGTCGGTGAGGTCCGCGCACCCCAGAGCGGAAAGACCCTGGAGGAGGAGCTGGCGGAGCTGGACAAGGAGCTGGCGCAGGGGCGCCGCCCGGCGAGCGCCAGCGCGGCGCCGACGCCGCGCGCCACAGGCCAGGTCCTCTACACCCCCCCCGCGCCCGTCGCCGCCGAGGCCTTCGACCCCGCCGAGTTCGAGGGCAGCCCCATCCAGCCCCGCCCCGCCGAAGACCTCTACGCCGCCGAGCGCCTCCCCCCCCAGGGCCAGGGCTTCACCGTCTACAAGATCGAAGAGCTGCTCGCCTCGCCTCACCTCCGCGGCCTCTCCGTGGAGATGAAGCGCGCCTCCCTCCTGGTCGCCATGCAGGCCAGCGGCGTGGACGTCGAGAGCGTCATCGCAGACGCTGCCCTCCGCGACCGCGCCCTCGACGCCCACGAGATGGACCTCCTCATCGAGCTGGAGGACCTGGAGTCCCAGACCCACGCCCAGAACGAGGCCCTCGAAGCCGAGGCCCAGGCCGTCCTCCGCCGCCTCCAGCAGGAGATGTCCGAGAACACCGCCCGCCTGGAGGCCGCCCGCAAGGCCGTCGCCGCCTGGAAGGCCCAGAAGCAGGCCGAGGAGCGACGCCTCTACGAGGCCGTCGCCCTCTTCGCCTCCCCCGACAAGAACCCCGTCAGCATCGGCTAGCCCACGGAGCACCCCACGATGGCAAAGGTCAAGATCAACACGGGCGGCAAGATCGTCGGCGCCCTCCTCGCTGTGGGACTCATCGGCCTCGGCGTCTGGAAGTTCATCCCCAAGAAAGGCGAGGAGGAGGGCGTCAAGCCCGACTTCGTCAGCGCTGGCACCAACGGCGCCGGCCAGGACGCGGCCCAGGGCGGCGACGCCCCCGCCGACAAGAAGACCCCCCCGGTCAACGCCACCTCCGACACCTCCACCCCCGGCCTCGGACGGCCCATCCGCGTCGGCATCGTCACCTGGGGCGGCTACGCCGGCGGCATCGTCGCCAACAACGGCTTCAAGCCCAACAAGGACTCCATCTTCTGGAAGGAGTACAACGTCGAGGTCGAGCTCAAGGTCATCGACGACTACCCCGCCTCCCGCGCCGCCTTCGCCACCGGCGGCGACAAGGGCGGCGTCGACATCATGTGGGGCACCGTGGACTCCTACGCCCTGGAGTTCGACAACCTCAAAGAGCAGCGCCCCATCGCCATCATGCAGTACGACTGGTCACGCGGCGGCGACGCCATCGCCGTCACCGCCGAGATCCAGAAGGTCAGCGACCTCAAGGGCAAGCGCCTCGCCGTCGCCGAGGGCACCCCCTCCCACTACTTCGCCCTCTACCTCCTCAGCCAGGGCGACATGAATACCACCGACGTCAACATCGTCTTCACCGCCTCCGCCATCGAGGCCGCCCAGCTCTTCCAGCAAGGCAAGGTCGACGCCGCCGTCTCCTGGTCCCCCGACGTCTACCAGGCCGCCGAGAAGCGCGCCGGCGGGCACATCCTCGCCTCCACCAAGGAGGCCTCCAACCTCATCGCGGACATCTTCATCGCCCGCGGCGACTTCGCAGACAAGCACCCCGACCTCGTCGCCAAGTTCCTCCTCGGCTGGTTCGAGGGCGTGGATCGCGTCAACAAGAACCCCGAGAGCGCCGTCCCCCTCATGACCCAGGGCTTCGAGGGCGTCGATGAGGCCGCCGCACGCGGCATGCTCCAGGACGTCAAGCTCCCCTCCTACGCCGAGAACCTCGCCTTCTTCGAGGTCACCGGCGACCAGCTCCGCGGCTACCCCGACATCTACAACGAGGCCAACACCCTCTGGCGCTCCCTCGGCAAGATCTCCGGACGCACCGCCGCCGACACCACCTACTCCTCCCGCTTCCTCGCCGCCATCCGACCCGAGGCCGAGAAGCGCTTCGGCAAGGCCGAGATCGAGCAGGTCGCCGCCGCCCCCGCCGCCAAGGAGTTCGACTTCAACTTCGACGCCGCCAGCCAGGAGGAGGCCAAGAAGAAGGAGGCCATCCTCACCCGGCGCATCTCCATCTACTTCCCCTCCGGCAAGCACGAGCTGGACGAGAACCAGAAGACCATCCTCGACGAAAAAGCCGCCGGCCTCGCGCAGACCTTCGGCAGCGTCCGCATGCGCGTCACCGGCAACACCGACAGCCAGGGCGACCGCAAGGCCAACATCGCCCTCTCCGAAAAACGCGCCCAGGCCGTCGTCAACTACCTCATCACCAAGCACGGCTTCCCCAAGGACAAGTTCGTCGTCGTCGGCGCCGGACCCGACCACCCCGTCGCCGAGAACTCCACCGAAGAAGGCCGCGGACAGAACCGACGCACCGACTTCGAGATCATCAAGTAGATCAACCCCTTCCATCACCCACCCACCCACCCCCACCTCCCCCCGCGAGACGCCGCCATGTTCGAGCTACGCGCCAAGCTCCCCACTCGCACCCGGCTCCTCATCGGCGGCGCCGTCGCGGGCCTCCTCCTCGCCCTCTGGGCCGCCCTCACCTCCACCGGCGTCATCCCCAAGTCTGTCCTCCCCTCCCCGGGCGACTTCCCCGAAGCCATCGCGAAGATGCACTTCGAGCGCTTCATGGTCGCCAACGCCCTCGTCTCCCTCCTCCGCATCACCCTCGGCTTCCTCGCCGCAGCCGTCATCGCCGTGCCGCTGGGCATCCTGATGGGGTCCTTCGCCCCCATCCGCGCCGCCATCCAGCCCATCATCACCCCCCTGCGCTTCCTCCCCATCGCCGCCATCGTCCCCATCTTCATCTTCTGGTTCGGCCTCGGGGAGACCATGAAGATCGGCCTCCTCTTCCTCGGCACCGTCGTCTACCTCCTCCCGGTCGTCGTCGAGGCCGTCGATAACGTCGATGAGGTCTACCTCAAGACCGCCGCCACCCTCGGCGCCTCCCGAGGCCAGATCATCCGCACCATCCTCCTCCCCGCCTCCCTCCCCGCCATCTACGAGGCCCTCCGCGTCCTCTACGGCATCGGCTGGACCTACGTCATGCTCGCGGAGTTCGTCTCCGATGAGTCCAGCGGCTTCGGCTACGCCGGCATCGGCTACCTCATCAACAACCTCCGACGCTACGGCTCCCTCACCGAGGTCCTCGTCGCCGTCGCCCTCATCCTCCTCCTCGGCGTCCTCGTCGATCTCCTCCTGGGCTGGATCGGCAGGACCCTCTTCCCCTGGGTCCAGCGCGGCCGCAAGTAGCCCCTCACCCCACCCCACCCCGAGGAGCCTCCGCCCCATGAACACCCCCGCCGCTGCCCCCTCGCCTACCCCCATCGTCCAGCTCACCGGCGTCTCCCGCGCCTTCACCACCCCCGACGGGCAGACCTTCACCGCCATCCAGGACGTCAACCTCACCGTCGAGGACGTCCCCGGACGCGGCGAGCTGCGCGCCGTCCTCGGCCCCTCCGGCTGCGGCAAGTCCACCATGCTCAACCTCATCGCCGGCCTCGACAGGCCCACCCAGGGCTCCGTCCTGGTGGACGGCAAGGAGGTCACCGGCCCCGGACCCGAGCGCGGCATGGTCTTCCAGAGCTACTCCTCCATGCCCTGGCTCTCCGTCCTCGACAACGTCGCCTACGGCCTCAAGCTCCGCGGCATGCCCAGCCAGGAGCGCCAGGACCGCGCCCGCGACCTCATCAAGCGCGTCGGCCTGGAGAAGCACGTCAACAAGTACCCCTCCGAGCTCTCCGGCGGGCAGAAGCAGCGCGTCGCCATCGCCCGCACCCTCGCCTGCTCCCCCCGGATCATCCTCATGGATGAGCCCTTCGGCGCCCTCGACGTCCAGACCCGCCTGGAGATGCAGCACATGATGCTCGACCTCCAGCGCGACCTCCAGCCCACCATCCTCTTCATCACCCACGACATCGACGAGGCCGTCTACCTCTCCGACCGCATCTACGTCTTCTCCTCCTCCCCCGGCACCATCCACGCCACCTTCGACGTCGACCTCCCCGAGCGCACCCCGCAGGTCAAGCTCTCCACCGCCTTCCGGCGCTACGAGCACCTCTGCCTCGACGCCCTCCACGCGACCTGAACCCACGGACCCGCGCCATGAGCACCCCCCCCAAGAAGAAGGAGCGCAACCTCTACCGCGAGGCCTTCCTCAACCAGTACAACCTCCTCTTCCTGGGCTTCTTCGTCCTGGCCTCGGCGATCCTCTTCTCCCCCTGGCCCTTCCTGGTCGGCGTCGGCCTCGAGATCGTCTACATGCTCTTCGTCCCCGACTCCGCCCTCTTCAAGAGCTACGTCGCCGCCCGCGACGCCGACGAGGCCGAGGCCGCGCGCGCCCGCGAGCTGGCGGGACGCCTCGACGCCCTCCCCGGACCCCAGCGCGAGCGCTACGACAGCCTGGCCCAGCTCATCGAGCGCACCCGCGCCAACCTCCGCAAGAGCCAGGCGGACGCCATGCACCGCGCCATGATCGACAAGCTCAACACCCTCCAGACCCGCTTCCTCGCCATCATGGAGCTGGCCAACGCCTACACCCTCTACCTCGACACCGTCCGCGGCCAGGACCTCGACAAGGTCGAGCGCGACCTCGAACGCCAGCTGGAGGCCGCCACCGGGCGCGTCAAGCGCGCCGTCCAGGAGCGCCTGGAGGTCATCCGCAAGCGCAAGGCCCGCATGGAGCAGGTCCGCGAGAACCAGCTCGTCGTCGTCAACCAGATCCACACCGTCGAAGACATCATGCGCCTCATCTTCGAGTCCTCCCTCTCCATGCAGAACCCCCAGGGCCTCTCCCAGCAGCTCGACGACCTCCTCATCGACGTCGAGGCCACCGAGGAGAGCGTCGGAGACCTCCGCGCCAACGACGACGCCCTGGCCGACGAGATCGAGCGCCTCGGCGCCTCCCTCGACCCCGACGTAGACGCCCCCTCCCTCCCCCCCGAGCCCCAGCTCAACGCCGCCCCCGCCCACGCCACCACCCGGAAGCAGCGCCGATGACCGCACCCGCCACCTCCCACGTCGCCTTCACCCCCTACGAGATCTCCCTCTGCCTCCACGACACCCAGCGCACCCGCCAGTGGAAGGAGGCCATCGAGGAGTCCGTCCGCCCCGGCGACGTCGTCGTGGACGCAGGCAGCGGCACCGGCATCCTCGGCGTCTTCGCCGCCCTCGCAGGGGCCCGCCGCGTCTACTGCATCGAGCTGCACCCCCGCTTCGTCCGCCTCATCGAGCACCTGGCCGCGCGCAACAACCTCCAGGACATCATCCGCGTCATCCACGGCGACGCCACCCAGCTCCAGCTCCCCGAGCCCGCCGACGTCCTCATCTGCGAGCTGCTCTGCACCGGCCAGTTCTTCGAGCCCCAGGTCCAGGTCGTCCGCCACCTCCGCCCCCAGCTCAAGCCCGACGCGCGCCTCATCCCCCGACGCTTCGAGTCCTCCCTCCGCCTCCTCGACGCCCAGGAGCACCTCTACGGCGTCCGCATCGACTGCGACAGCCGCTCCGTCGTCTTCGACGACGACGAGCCCGTCTCCTCCCGCGTCACCTACGACACCTGCGACCTCCTCGGCCCCCTGGACCGCCACGGCGTAGACGCCACCGTCGCCGTCACCGCCCGCAAGACCCGCCTCGCTGACGCCGTCCTCATCGAAGGCCGCGCCGAGCTGGCCCCCGGCCTCTGGACCCAGACCACCCGCTTCCTCTACAACCCCGAGGTCATCTTCCTCCGCCAGCCCCTCGACCTCACCCAGGGGCAGGTCTACCGCGTCCACATCCGCTACGCCTACGGCGCCGACACCCTGGACGCCGAGATCGAGGTGACCCCCCCGGCTCCCGAACCTCCGGGCTCTTCGCC
>CAUJGC010000036.1 GCA_963169075.1 Myxococcota bacterium | reverse complement strand
ATCCAGAGGATGAGGGGTCGCTCGCGGGCGATGGCGACGAGGAGGCGGTGGAGGAGGGCGTAGCGTTCGCCGGGTGAGCCGAAGCGGATGCGTCGTGTGCCCTCGTGCAGCTCGCGCTCGGAGGCGGGGTGGAGCAGCTCGGTGAGTGCGTGCCAGGCGTAGTCGTCCTCGAAGCCGAGGCTCTGGAGGGCGCGCTGGGCGCGCTCCAGGGTCTCGGCGCGGTTGAGGCCGACGGCGCGGAGGTGCCTGGCGATCATGCGTGGGAGGCCGTCGGCGGGTCCGGCGTCGGGGCTGTGGTTGGCCTGGAGGGTGAGTGCGCCGCCGACCTCGTGGGCGCGCTGGGCGACCCACTCGACGACGCGGCTCTTGCCGGTGCCAGCGGCGCCGTGGAGGAGGGCGACGTGGGGCTGTCCGCTCTCGCGGGTGCGGGTGAGGGCGTCCCAGATGGCGTTGCGCTCGGCCTCGCGATCGACGAGGGGGACGGTGCGGAGGCCGTAGAGGCCGAGGCCCGCGCCGACGAGCTGCATGGAGGGGCCAGGGGGTTCGGGGCGCTGCCAGGTGGAGGGGAGGGGTGGCAGCTCGCGGGGTGCCAGCTCGACCTCGGGGGTGTGGTTGGATGTGTTCAGATGTGCGTCGAGCGGGCTGTGTATCGCGTCGAGCCACGCGCTGTCCGGGAGGAGGGGCAGGTCCTCCTCGCCGGTGACGATGCGGGTGTCCCGGAAGGAGACGACGGGTGCGGACATGCTGGTGCCCATGCTGTCGATGATCAGCTCGGCCAGCGGGTCGCCTTCGGCGCCTTCGGGGTCGGGGAGCTGGGCGAGGGCCCAGGCGGCGTCGGCGGCGAGGCGGAAGCGGTCCTCGGGGAGCTTGGCCATGAGGCGCCAGATCCAGGCCTGGAGTCCGTAGGGGAGGTCGGCGCGCTCCAGCGGCGGCGGGGGGTGGCGGAGGTGCTGAAAGGCGAGGCGGACGACGTTGTCTCCCTCAAAGGGGGTGCGCCCGGTGGCCAGCTCGAAGGCCATGCAGCCCAGGGCGTAGAGGTCGGTCCAGGGGCCGTAGTCGCGCCAGGCGCCCTCAAAGAGCTCCGGGGCCATGTAGTACGGCGTCCCCATCGACACCTCGATGTTGCCGCGCCGGGTCTGGTGGGCGCTGGCGTGGGCGATGCCGAAGTCGGTGAGCTTGAGGCCCGGGCGGGTGTCGGAGGGGGCGCAGAGGAGGACGTTGGCGGGCTTGAGGTCGCGGTGGATGACGCCGCGGGCGTGGGCGTGGGCCAGGGCGTCGAGGAGGACCAGGAGGATGGGCTTGAGGAGCCGCCAGGGGAGGGGCTTGTCCATGGCGTCGAGGGCGCCGCCGGAGGCCAGCTCCATGACGAGGTAGGGGCTGCCTGCGGGGAGCCTGCCCTGGGAGGCGCGCTCGGCCTCCGCGTCGACCTCGCCGTGATCGAAGACGAGGACGATGTTGGGGTGGTCGAGGGCGGCGACGGCCTGGACCTCGTTGCGGAAGGCGGCGGTGTACTCTTTGAGGGAGCCGCGGTGCCCGGTGATGATCTTGGCGGCGACGGGGACGTGCTGGCCGCGGTGGAAGCCGCGCCAGACCTCGGCCATGCCGCCCTGTCCGATGGGCTCCAGCAGGTCGAAGGGGCCGAGTTGGATCGTAGACATCCCCAGAGTCACCGCGCGTCATGGCAGGCGTCCAGCGCGGAGCCTGCGGGGTTGACCAGCGGAGAGGATACGGTGGGGCGCCCGGCGCCGTCAACCCCCGCGGGGGTCCGCGTCGGCGTCGCCCGGCTCGGCCTGGATCTCGTCCCAGAGGGCGAGCAGCTCGCGCCGGATGGCGTCGCGCTCGTCGTGGAGGGCGCGGTATTCGGCGCGCCGTCGGAGGAAGACCCAGAGGCCGCGGGCGGCGTCGCGGGTGCGCTCGAAGCGCTCGTGCCAGAGGAGGGCGAGGTAGCCGGAGAGCGGGGCGAGCGCGAGGGCGGCGAGGACGTAGGAGGCGGGTGCGACGGCGAGGAAGGGGAGGGTGGCGAGGAGCCAGGAGGCGGGGAAGAAGAGGAGTGAGGCGAGGAGCTTGATGGTGGAGATCATGTCCTCTTCGCCCTTGGCGAGCTTGACGGAGAGGTAGCGGATGAGGTGCCAGGCGGGGAGGTGGATGAGGGTGCCGACGAGGGCGAAGGGGCCGAGGAGGAGGAAGAAGGCGAGGGCGCGGAGGGTGTAGGTGAGGACGGCGCCGAGGGTGAAGCTCTGGGGTGCGATGTGTTCGACGTCGAGGCCGAGGGCGTTGACGCGGGCCTCGTAGGCGTTGACGCGCTGGGTGATGTGGTCGAGGCGCTGGGGGTGCGCTTCGCGGAGGCGGTGCCAGGTGTCGAGGATGCGCCGCCGGAGGGTGACGGTCCAGGTGAGGGAGTCGTCGTCGGGGTCGGGGGTGGGGTTGGCGGCCTTGAAGATGCGCTCGGCGGTGGCGGCGAGGGCGAGGGCCTCGCGGTGCTCGGCCTGGAGGACGAGGTCGTCGAGGCGGAGGCGGAGCTGCTCGGTGAGGGCGTGGACGGCGTCGCGGGGTGGCTCGAAGCGCTCGTCGAGGGGTTGGGGGGTGACGTCGAAGGGCTCGCCGTAGCAGATCAGCAGCTCGGAGCGGAAGGTGCGCTTGTCGGTGTAGAAGATGCCCGCGGGGACGATCTTGAGGGGCGGCGTTCCGGGTGCGGCGTTGGCTGCGGCGCCGAGGGCGAGGCGGGAGGCGCCGGACTTGAAGCGTCGGAGGGCGGGGTCGGAGTGTGAGGTGCCCTCGGGGAAGAGGGCGATGGAGCCGCCGCGGGCGAGGAGGTCGCGTGCCATGTCGAAGGTGCGCTGGTTCTGGGCGGGGTCGGCGTTGTCGTCCTGGCGGTAGACGGGGAGGGAGTCGAAGCCCTTGACGAGCCAGCTCACGCCCGGGGTGTTGAAGAGGGTGGACTTGGCGAGGAAGGAGACGGGGCGCGGGGCGAGGCAGAGGATGAGGCCCGGATCGATGAGGGCGTTGGGGTGGTTGAGGACGAAGACGGCGGGTCCGTGGAGCGGGACGCGCTCCTGCCCGTCGATCTCGATGCGTCGGTAGAAGATGCGGAGGACGAAGGTGAAGAAGACGGTGAAGACGCGCCGCATGGGGGCTCCGGGGTGGTAGGCTTCAACGCTCGGGGCACTCGACCTCACACTCGGCGGCGATCTGGGCAGGATCGGCGGCGCGCTGCTTGTGGCGCTCCATGCAGTCCTGGAGGCAGGTGTCGCGGGAGTCGGCGGCGGGCATGTGCATGGGTCGCTTGGCGGTGGAGGAGGCGCTGGTGTTGTCGCCTTCGGCGGCGGCGCCCCAGCCGCGCGTGGGGGTGGAGGGCGCGGCGGCGCCGTCCTGGGGGGGCGGCGCGGGGCTGGGGTCGTCGTGCCTGGGCGCGGTGCGGCTCTTGCGGGCGTCCTCCTCGCGCTGCTCGTGCTTGGCGCCGCTCCGGTCGGGGCTGGGCTCAAGCTCGTCGCTCATCGCCTCCTCCGCGTCCTCAAGCTCCAGGGGCTTCTGGGGCTCCGGTGCGGCCTCGCCGCCGGAGGGCTCCTCGGGCGGCGCGGGGCGCTCTTCGGGGGGGGCGGCGCCAGGGGAGGTGGGGTAGTCGGCGGGCGCGGGCTGGGCGCTGGCGCAGGCGGCGAGGGTGAGGAGGAGGAGGGCGAGGAGGAGGTGTCGGGTGTGGTTCATGATGTGTATCTTGAGATGTGTCTTGATGTGTTCTTGATGTGTTCTTGATGTGTCAAGATGCGTCAGGTGGCTGGTTTGTGGGTGTCATGACATAGCGGAGGTGGATGTAGGGGATGCCGAACATCCACATAAGATGATGGGCCTCCATGCGTCCGTCGGGGAGGGTGCGGACCTCCAGCTGCTCGTGCATGAAGGGGAGCTTGAGGACGAGGCCGCCTTGTCCGCGGCAGAGGGCGAGGTAGTTTCCGGCGTAGGGGTCGTGCCCGCAGGTGCTGATGCGGATGGCGTCGCCGTCGATGTTGTCGGGTTGGAGGACGGTGGTGAGGGTGCCGAAGGGCTGGATGAAGGCGACGGACATCATGGGGCGCTGCGGCGCGATGAGCTTGGAGTAGGCGGCGCAGTAGATGGTGAGGTCCAGCTCGGGCTGGTAGCGGACCCAGCCGCGGACCTTGGAGCGTCCGTCGCGCTCGGAGCGGAGGGGGAGGATCTGGGAGGTGAGGGGGGTGTCGGGGTCGCCGTCGATGGGGAGGGCGAACTGGCCGACGGGGCGGGCGTAGAGGCGTCGGAAGAGGGGGGCGAGGAGGCGGAGGGGGCCCGTCCAGCGGGCGTGGACGGTCATGGCGTAGTCGCGGGTGTGCTCGTAGAAGCGTCGGATGTCGGGGTGTACGGCGTCGGGGTCGAAGTCGGGGGAGCGCAGCTCGTCGAGGCTGTCGAGGAGGCCGGTGGCGTGTCCCTGGGTATCGACGAGGTCTTCGCGCTGGAAGCAGGTGTGGCCGCCGCGCCCGCCGCGGGGGGAGAGGCGGGAGACGGGGGCGGGGCCGTCGGGGGGGATGCGCCAGGCGAAGGGGCGGGTCCAGGGTCCGAGCCCGCGGCGGGTGTGCCGGAGGAGGACGACGGCGACGGCGATCATGGGGAGGTTCTTGCCGAGTGGCATGAAGGGGTGGATGAGGAACTCGGGGTTGAAGGCGACGACGGAGAGGGGGAGGACCAGCATGAGGGCGAGCTGCGTGGCGACGCCGAGCTGCCGGAGGCGGAGGGGGACGCCCGGGGCGAGGTTGAGGAGGCCGAGGGCGATCTCGAAGAGGCCGATGAGGAGGAGGGCGGTGGTGGGGGGGACGGGGCTGAGGCCGACCTGCTCGATCCAGCCGATCTCGAGGGCAGAGGGGAAGAGGATCTTGGGGACGAGGCCCTCGTAGAGCCAGAGGCCGCCGAAGGCGGCCCAGAGGGCGATGCGTCCGGTCTCGACGAGGGGCGGCCTGTAGAGGGCGGCCATGGCGAAGGAGGCGCCGAGGATGGGGAGGTTCTTGCTGAGGATGCCGAGGGGGTGGTGGAGGAGGGGCGGTGCGAGCCAGGCGAGGAGGGCGGTGTAGAAGGCGACGAGGGCGATGAGGAAGGCGCTGAGGAGGAGTCCAGGTCGCCGGACGAGGAGCCAGGCGGCGAGGCCGATCTCCATGACGTTGGCGAGGTACATCCAGGCGGCGCCGAGGCCGAGGGGGAGGAGCCAGGCCTCTCCGATGAGGCGGTAGGTGGGGTGGAGGCAGGCGAGGGGGGTGGCGATGAAGATGGCGGCGACGCCGACGCGGAGGATGTAGGCGTCGGTGAGGTCGCTGGGGTGGGGTGGGATCTCGACGATGGAGGGTGAGGCCATGGCGGCGTGGGGTGGTGTGGGTTGGGGGCGGCGCGTGGCGTGGCGCATCAGGAGGTGTGTACCCCGCCAGGGCGTAGGAGATCAACGCCGGGCTTCTGGTCGTTATGCGCGCGGGTTTCGGATGGGTGGCGGTTGCGGGGAGTGTGTTGACCTGCCCGGGAGGGTGGGATAGAGAAGCGGCGGGCCGATGAGGAGGCGCGGTGTGTTCACGCCCCCTTCACACATCGATCACCTGGAGCGGTTAGAGAAGGTGTCGGGCGGGCCCTGTGGGGTCCCGGTCCAGCGAGGCTGGGCGCGGTCTGGATGTGCGTCTTTCTGAGATGAGGCTTCGAATGAAGACGATGAAGTGGCGGCTTGGGATGTTGGCGACGTTTGTGGCGATGGTGGCGTTGAGCGCGGCGTGCGGCTCGACGTCATCGAGCGGCGGCGACGATGAGAACAACGGCAGCGCCGGGACCAACTGCGCCAGCATCTGCGACAAGTTCCTGGAGTGCGACGTGATCGGCGCCGGGGATCGGAGCAACTGCCTGCGGACCTGCGACGACGACTCGGTGACGGGTGAGGAGCTGATCTGCATCGAGGGGGCGAGCTGCGGGGCGGAGCTGGAGGCGTGCTTCGGTGGGAGCGCGAACAACCCGGCGAACAACAACCCGGCGAACAACAACCCGGCGAACAACAACCCGGTCAACAACAACCCGGTCAACAACAACCCCGGCAACAACAACCCCGGCAACAACAACCCGGTGAACAACAACCCGGTGAACAACAACCCGGTGAACAACAACCCGGGTGAGTGTTCGGAGAACCTGGTGTTCACGGGGCAGCTGCACGTGGGCGAGAACGATCCGGCGAACTCGCCCAACGGCGGTATCCCGACGACGTTCCCCTGGGAGGCGAGCTACGACGCGAACCTGGGCGAGGTGCTGGCCGCGGTGCCGACGGACGGCGAGCGGGCGGAGGTGTCGATCCCGGTGATCGAGGCGACGGTGGTGGCGACGCACTTCAACTCGACGAGCGAGGGCGGTCCGCAGCTGGCGCAGCAGAACTTCTGGATCGCGGACGGTCGGAGCTGGATCCAGGTCTACTTTACGCAGGAGCAGGCGGATCGTCATCCGCCGTTCTCGATCAAGGTGGGGCAGCGGATCAACCTGACGGTGACGGAGGTGGTGAGCTTCTTCGGGACGCCGGAGATCACCAACGCGATCAACTGGGAGCTGGTGGACGAGGGGAACGAGGTCTACATCGACGACCGGACGGGTCGTTCGATCACGGCGGCGGATATCAACAAGCTGATCCGGGTGACGGGGACGCTGACGACGGCGGGTGAGTCCTGCGGCGGCTCGTCGCTGTGCTACAGCATGGACTTCGGCGGGGCGCTGCCGGTGACGTATCGCTCGTCGAGCCAGTTCGTGTCGCAGGGCTCGTGCGTGACCTTCGTGGGTCCGGTGTCGGCGCGTGACAGCGTGCCGCAGCTGGACACGAAGAACTTCGACTGGACCTGGAACAACGACCCCCAGAACTGATGCCTGGCCGCCCTGGGGGCACCTCGCGGCGCTTCCGCCGCGGGGTGTTCTCCGGGCGGGTGCAGGCGGCGAGGAGTAGGGCAGAGATGAGAGGACGCCGCTCGGGCGCCGCGCTGCGGCGCCGCGCCCTCGTCATGGTGTGGGGGTTGGTGTGCGTGGCCGGTGTGGTTGGCTGCGACGGGGAGGTGCGCGAGGAGCCGGTCGCCGACGAGGCGATCTGGAGCCCGCCGGAGACGACCGGGGTGGAGGCGCCGATCGCGCTGCGCTCGCGGGCCGAGGGGTTCAGCTACGGGCTGCCGCGGCCAGGTCAGGCGTCGATCGCGGATCTTTTTGGTGTGTTTCCGACGACGCCGGGCTCCGCGACGACGCCTGACATCTTTGTGGAGCCGGGCTACCGGGTGACCACGGATCAGTGTCGCGGCGGGATGCCTGTGGAGCGCAGCGCGCTGCCGATGGTGGTGGAGGGGGTGGTGACGCTGCACCCGCGCCAGTACATCAAGCCGACGATCTGCGGCCAGGATGAGCGGAATTACGGCACATTTGTTATCGAAGATGATACGGGCGGCATTGTGGTGCTGCGTGACTCGCGCGTGGCGCCGTTCACCTTCGGGGATCGGGTGCGGCTGACGGTGCGCGCGGCGATGCTGACCTTCGGCTCGCAGCTGGATACGCGGGCGGTGCTGGTGGCGGACATCGAGGTGATCTCGCCGGCGCTGGAGGGAGAGGGGGAGGAGGCGCGCCCGGCGCGCTACGTGCTCTATCAGCCGCTGGAGGAGCCCTACAGCACGGGGATCATCGGTGAGGTGGCCCAGGTCGAGGGCTGGGTGTTCGGTGAGCCGACCAACGCGAACTTCAACGCGATGGTGGTGGCGAACCGGGAGATCGCGCCGCGCTCGGACGTGGGCGAGCTGTCGGGGCCGGTGTTGCAGTGCGCGCGGAGCTGCGAGACGGAGTGCGCGCGGAGCTGCTCCTCGACGGAGGCGTGCAGCGCGAGCTGCACGGCGGCGTGCGTGGAGTCGGGGACGTCGGTGCCCTTTGAGCGCGGCGCGTGCGCGGAGGACGCCAGCGCGGACGCAGACGGCGACGGGACCCCGGACGTGTGCGACAACTGCCCGATCCATGCGAACCCGGACCAGTCGGACGCGGACGAGGACGGCGTGGGGGATCGCTGCGCTCGGGAGGACACGGATCTGGACGGGGTGCTGGACGGGGAGGACAACTGCCCGCTGGCGCACAACAGCTCGCAGACGGACAACGACGGGGACGGGCTGGGCAACGCCTGCGATCCCTGTCCGCGGGACGAGTTCAACCAGCTGGATCTGCTGGGTCGCTGCGTGGCGCTGGACAACTGCCCCAACGCGCTGAACCCGGATCAGGCGGATCGGGATGAGGACGGTCGCGGCGACGCGTGCGACAACTGCGCCGAGGTGTCCAACCCGGACCAGGCGGACGAGGATCGCGACGGGGCGGGGGATCTCTGCGCCGACGCGGGCGATGACAGCGACGGCGACGGGGTGTCCAACGGCGCGGACAATTGCCCGTTCGTGGCGAACCCGGACCAGTCGGACGAGGACGGCGACGGGCTGGGCGATGTCTGCGACGTGTGCCCGGAGGAGCCGGGGAGCGATCTGGATCGGGACGGGCGCTGCGCCTCGGACAACTGCCCGAGCCGCGCGAACCCGGGCCAGGAGGATCTGGACGGCGACGGGGTGGGCGACGCGTGCGACGTGTGCCTCTACAGCCCGGACGCGAGCCAGGCTGACGGCGATCGGGACGGCGTGGGGGACGCGTGCGACGTGTGCCCGTCGATGGCGGACCCGGAGCAGGGGGACCAGGACGGCGACGGGGTGGGGGATGCGTGCGACGTGTGCCCGATGGACGCGGACCCGGGCCAGGAGGACACGGACGGAGACGGCGTAGGGGATGCCTGCGACGTGTGTCCGGGCGTGCCGAGCGAGGATCAGGAGGACATGGACGGGGACGGCGTGGGGGACGCCTGCGATGTCTGCCCGTTCACCCCGGACCCCGCGCAGCTTGACACGGACGGCGACGGTCTGGGTGACGCGTGCTTGAACGAGGACCCGGATCGTGACGGGGTGGTGTCCTCGGAGGACAACTGCCCGAGCTTCGCCAACGCGGATCAGGCGGACATGGACGGCGACGGCGTGGGGGATGTCTGCGATCTCTGCATGGACGATCCGACGCCGGATCGCGACGGTGACTTCGCGTGCGCGTCGGACAACTGCCCGCTGGTCTTCAACCTGGATCAGGCGGACGGTGACGGCGACGGCGTGGGTGACGCGTGCGACGTGTGTCCGA
The DNA here is from genome assembly GCA_963169075.1 of Myxococcota bacterium. GTDB lineage: Bacteria > Myxococcota_A > Bradymonadia > Bradymonadales > CAUJGC01. The sequence goes on along the minus strand of CAUJGC010000036.1, from coordinate 6,767 downwards.
CGGTGGCCGATCCCGAGCAGGCTGACAGCGACGGCGACGGCCTGGGTGACGCGTGCGCGGCGGCCGATCCGGACGGCGACGGCGTTGGCGCGGCGTTGGACAGCTGCCCCGAGGTGTCCAACGCGGATCAAGCGGACGTGGATCGGGACGGGGTGGGCGACGCGTGCGACCCCTGCCCGTCGGAGCCGGGCGCGGACTGGGATCGGGACGGGGTGTGCGCCTCGGACAACTGTCCGAGCCGCGCGAACCCGGGCCAGGAGGACCAGGACGGCGACGGGGTGGGCGACGCGTGCGATCTCTGCCCCGGCGTCGCAGACGCCGAGCAGGCGGATCGGGACGGCGACGGCGTGGGGGACGCGTGCGACGCCTGTCCGGACGACGCGACGAACGACACCGACAAGGATGGCGTCTGCGACAGCGTGGACAACTGCCCGGATCGCTTCAACCCGGGTCAGGTGGATACGGACGAGGACGGGGTGGGCGACGTGTGCGATCACCCGGTGTGCTGGCAGGTGGGGCTGGACTCGGAGCTGGGTCGTCGCGGCTTCCAGCCGCGCTTTGGCCAGCGCGTCCGGGTGACGGGGCCGGTGGTCAACAGCTTCGGCTATCAGATGTGGGTCTTGAGCACAGGTCAGGTCGAGTTCCTGGAGCAAGAGTGAGATGGCGAAGGCTAACGAGAGGTGGTGCATGTCGATGAGAGTCTCCCAGAACCCCCACCGCGCGCTCCTGGGCGCCGCGCTCCTGTCCACGTCCCTGCTGCTTGGGTTGGCGTCCTCGGTGTCTGCGCAGGAGGGGGATGAGGCGGCGCGGGATGAGGAGAAGCCGGGCCAGGAGGCGGATCCGGGCGCGATCCTGGATCAGACCCAGGAGCTGATCCGCAAGGCGGACCGCAAGGCGAGCGCCGACGCGGAGGAGCAGGCGGCTGACAAGGCGGAGGGGAAGCCCGACAAGCCGGTGGTGCGCCCGCAGGGTCCGATCCCGAAGGAGATGTGGGGTCAGGGCAAGGGTCAGGGCGGCGAGGAGGTGAAGCGGGAGAACGTGGTGGTGGGCGATCCGGAGTATGGGCCCATCGAGCCGGGTGTGGCGCCGACGGCGAAGAACCCGCTGACGATGGAGTTCAGCCTGCGGAGCGAGGTGCACACGTTCGAGAACGTGGACATGCTGGCGCTGGTGGAGGACACCGATCAGGACATCATCAACACGGACGACCGGTCAACGTTCGCGTATTCCGGGATCTACGCCCGCTTGAACTACGAGGTGATGTCGGACCTCCAGGTGAACGTAGCCCTCGCCCATAACGGACTCTGGGCCGAGGACCAGCTTGGGTCGGACGCGCAGCTGGTGGGTGCGCTGGCGTTCACGGAGCTGTCGTTTGTGTATACGCCGGTGGAGAGCGAGGCGTTCCGCTTGAGCTTCAAGGTGGGCCGTCAGCCCTTCGCCATCGGCGGGGTGCCGCGCGACTACATGCTGGACGACCTCCTGGACGCGGTGGTGGTGGAGGCGGATGCGGGGAAGGCGGGGCGTCTGCGCCTGCTGGGGCTGGACTTCTACGCGGCCAACGATCTGCCCAACGCGAGCTTCGTGCGCTACGTCGGGGGCCGGGAGCCGGTCCTGGGGCTCCGGGGCGACACGTACACGCTGCGGACGGGGGCGATCTACGAGAATGAGAACGCCGCGGTGCCGGGGCTGGTGGCGAAGGCCTACGCGTTCTACGCAGACATCGGCGGCGGTCCGATCAGCGAGTCGGGCGCGGACGTGTCCTACGGGGGCAGCCTGGGGAACTTCTCGGACAACGACTGGGCGGCGATGTTCGGCGGGCGGGTGGCGTACGATCTGAAGCTCGGGGAGTCGGCCTCGGTGCTGCTCTTCGGTGAGGCGTCGCACTCGGAGGGGATCGACCGCAAGGAGGTGGTGGCGCGGGATGTGAGCATCTCGGGCAACGCCTTCGGGGGCGGCGCGGTGTTGAACCTGACGGTGCCGGAGACGCTCTCGGCGCGGCTGGGGGGTGACTTCTACCTCTTCCAGGGCGGTCAGTACGGCGAGGACGGGCTGGAGTACGAGCGGGGCTTTGTGGGCTTCAAGGGGCGCCAGATCGGCGGCCTGAACCTGGATCGCTACGCGGGCTGGCACCCGTCGGCGTATGTGGGGAGCGGCGGCGTGGACAGCCAGCCGCAGGATCTGGAGCGCATCGCAGGCACGCAGGCGATCCACGTGCTGGCGTCTGCGACGATCCTGGAGCGGGCGACGCTCCAGGTGGACTGGTGGCTCTTGATGGACACGCAGACCTCGAACCTGGACTTCGACGATCTGGACAACATCGACCCGCCCTTCGGCTACAGCCGCCAGGAGTATGCGGCGCAGGAGCGCTTCGGGCAGGCGTTGGGCCAGGAGATCGACGTGCAGCTCTCCTACCGCTTCAACAAGGCGCTGACGGGCTACGCGGCGGGGGGCTTCTTCCTGCCGGGTGAGTACTACAAGGTGCGGGTGGATCGGGTGGTGGGCACGGCGCTGGGCGGTGATGTGGCGACCTTCTGGGCGGCCACGGCCGGTGCGGAGGTGAGGTTCTGATGAAGGCGCGAAGCTGGGTGCTGCTGCTGGCGTCGCTGGCGGCGCTGTGGGGCTGCGACGAGGGTCCGATCCCGGACGGGCGGGATCAGGGGGTCGGCTACCGCTCGGGGACGTCGGAGGACGGCTACACCTCCAGCGGCGAGCGCGGCAACCTGATCATCACGGAGGTCCACTGGGCGGGGAGCGTGCGGGAGGGGCTGCGGGGCGTGGTGAGCTACGACCCGGAGGACATCTTCATCGAGGTCCAGAACAAGCACCCGCGCCCCATCCACATCACGGGCTGGCAGCTGATCGTCCACACGGGGACAGGTCACCGGCTGGAGGATGACGCCCAGGGCTTTGATGATCAGCCCGTGCGGACCTTCGTCATCCCGGCGCGGGAGAGCGGCGAGCCGGTGGACGTCAACGAGTTCGTGGTCATCGCCAAGAAGCGCGACGGCGCCTTCCGCGAGGCGGACTACTACCTGGAGGACCTGGTCCTGCCGGACGCGCGCTTCTCGGTGACGATCCGCGACATCGACGACCGCTTGATCGAGCCGGCGGGTGCGCCGGAGCAGGACATCTTCGCCGGGAGCTACGATCTGGTGACGGCGCGCTCGATGGAGCGGACGCAGCTCCTCTTCGCGAACCCGGGCGGCCGCGAGGCGTCGTGGCACTCGTACTCGCTCAACCCGTGGGACGAGCTGCACGAGACGCTCCAGCGGCACGTCCACGAGGACTACCGGCGCTACACCTTCGCCTCGCCTGGCGTGGCGAACAGCCCGGATTACAGCGGCAACACCTCGTCGGGAGACTTCAATTGAACGTCATGACGCAGCGACGTGGAGGGAGGGGCCTGGCGTGGGCTGTGGCGCTGGCGGCGTGGGGGCTGCTGGTGAGCTGCGACAACGCGGCGCCGGACCCGGGCGAGCTCTTCAACCAGTTCGCGCTGGTGGAGGCGTCGCCGGACGGTCGGATGGCGCCGACGGCGCTGGAGGCCGAGGCCATCGCGCTGATCCGCGGCGCGAAGCGGAGCGTGTACGCCGCCTTCGAGGATCTGGAGTCGGAGGCGGTGGCGGATGCGCTGATCGAGGCGCAGGCGCGGGGCCTGGTGGTGCAGATCGTGTCGGACGAGGACTCGGCGGGGCAGCGCGGCCTGGTGCGGCTGGCCCAGGGGCTCCAGCCCGAGGCCGACGGCCGCATCCCGCTGCGGCTGGGGGATGGGGCGCTGACCTACAGCCCGCAGCCGACGGTGACGCTGACGCGAACGGGCGACATGAACCGGATGACCCACAACTTCATCATCGCGGACGAGCTGCGGATGATGAACCTCTCGGGCGGGTTTCCGGCGTGCGAGGCGGGGGCGTCGTGCGAGGCGGGGTTCTGGCAGGCGGGCTTCGTGGTGAAGTCGGAGGACATCGCCAAGGACTACACCGACGAGTTCGTGCAGATGTACGGCGGCGTCTTCTCGACGACGCTGGACACGTTCAACGGGCCGCAGAAGTCGGACGCGAACGCGCGGACGTACTATCCGGCGGACAGCGGCGCGCCGCAGATCTACTTCGGGCCGCAGGAGCGCCTGCTGAAGCGTGTGCTGGACGAGATCTACGCGGCGCGGGCCTCGGTGTTGATCGTGACGGAGGAGTTCGCGCACAACTTCGGCGCGGAGGCGCTGATCTACAAGGTGAGCACGGGCTTCAACGTGCGCGTGGTGACGGAGCCCGACGGGGCGTCCTGCGAGCAGGACGCCGAGTGCCCCAACTTCCAGGTCTGCGTGCAGCGGGCGTGCGAGATCCCGTTCAACCAGATCGATCGTCTGCGGACCGGCTTTGAGGAGTCGCGCCAGCGGCTCAACCAGCGCGCCGAGGTGCGGACGCTGCGCGGGATCCGCGGGACGATCGTGGTGATCGACGGGGAGCGCTCGCCCATCAACGGCGAGCGCTACAAGACCCAGATCTTTGTCCTGAGCCAGCCCTTCACCAGCGCGATCTCGTACGCGGCGGGTCAGGAGGGGACAGCGCGCCCCTCGGACGGCTTCATGGACAGCAACATGTGGGTGCTCACGGAGTATCCGGGCCAGGAGAACCCGCAGGTGCGGGCGCTGGCGGCGCAGGTGCAGGGGGCGCTGGGCGCCTCGGAGGAGGTGGAGCCATGAGGCAGGTGACGGGGTGGTGGCGCCTTGGGGGTGCGGTGCTGGCGCTGGCGGCGCTTGGGGCGCCGCTGGTGAGCTGCGAGAGCGGCATCGCGCCCGAGGACATGGAGCTGGCCCAGCAGGCGCGGGTGCGGACCTACTTCAACTTCACCGGGACGGAGGCCAACAACGGCCTCGATCCCGAGGTGGACAACATGTTGATCCAGATGATCGACCGCGCGCAGGTGTCGGTGGACTTCGCGATCATGGGGTTCTCCCGCACGCCGATCATCGACGCGCTGGTGCGCGCGCACCTGCGGGGGGTGCAGCTGCGCTTCGTGGGGGACTCGCGCCACATGGAGAGCGGGACGCGCGGCTACCTCGTCATGGATCGGTACAACATCCCGATGATGGTGGGAAATCAATTCCACATCATGCACAACAAGTTCTTTATCATCGACGATCGCTTCGTGGTGACCGGGACCGGGAACATCACGACGACGGGCTATGAGAAGAACGACAACAACTACGTCATCATCGACGATCCCCACGTCGCGAGCGACTTCAAGGCCGAGTTCGAGCAGATGTTCGGCGGTCGCTTCGGCGCGAACAAGACGGTCATCGAGAACGGCAACACGTACCAGCTGGGAGACACGCGGCTGGAGGTGCGTTTTTCGCCGCAGGAGGACTGCATGGGGCGGATCCTCCAGGGGATCGAGGAGGCGCAGGAGAGCGTCTACTTCATGATCTTCGCCTTTACGAAGGATCAGGTGGGGTCGGCGCTGATCGCGAAGCACCTGGAGTTTGAGCGCTACAACGTCTGCTGCGATCCGGGTCGGACGCAGGAGCGGCTGCGGGATCCGGAGCTGAAGGCGACGTGCGAGGCGTCGGTGGTGTGCGCGGCGCCTTTCCGGCAGAAGGAGGTGCGCGGCGTGATCGATCGCTCGCAGCTGCACTCCAACGGGCCGTACCACGAGGCCTACCGGCTGATCCAGGCGGGGGTGCGGATGCGGCTGGACGGGAACGACAACAGCTTCCTGCCGGGGGACTACCAGGCGGGCGGCGGTCGTCTGCACTCCAAGACGCTGATCGTGGATCCGGGGATCGAGTCGGCCACGGTCTTGACGGGCTCCTTCAACTGGTCCTCCAGCGCGACGCAGGCCAACGACGAGACGTTCCTGGTGCTTCAGGGGCGCCGGGTGACGGACGAGCACAAGGTGTGGTGGGACGCGAAGTGGGACAACGCCAAGTCGTTCGGGAACGACTGGATCGGGCGGACGGACTATCTGGAGCCGGGGGCGATCGTCTTCAACGAGATCCACTGGGACGGGTACAACGGCGAGGTGGACGGATCGGACTTTGGCGGGGACGACGTGTCCAATGATGAGTTCATCGAGCTGCTGAACACGACGCCCTATCCCATCGATCTCTCGATGTGGGTGATCGCGACGAAGGTGGACTTCACGCTGGGGTTCTATCCGGGGACGATCATCGGCCCCTACGAGCGCTTCCTGGTGCTGGATCACAACATCGAGCCCTACAGCGATCTGGACCCGCAGGAGGGGATCTCGGCGTTCTGGGGCGGGGACTTTGTGATGAACACGGCCAATGATCAGCGCTTTCTGCGGCTGAACCTGCGGAACGCGGCGTTCTACCTGCGCTTGATCGATCCGCGCGGCGCGCTGATGGACGAGGTCGGGGACGGGGGGCCGCCCTTTGTGGGCGGTCGCCTGAACGTGTACGGGCCGAACCCGCCGTCGTGCAGCAGCGCGGCGGGGTGCTCGCTGGGCGGGGAGTGTCGCTTCGGGGAGTGTGTGCTGCTCCAGACGCGCTCCATGGAGCGGGTCCACCCCCTCAAGCCGGGGACCGATCCCGACGCCTGGGCGGCGTGCGAGGCGGAGGAGGGGGGCGAGCACGTGAACGCGCCCTACCGCAGCGTGGTGTTGGCGACGCCGGGCGAGCCCAACTCGATCGGGGACGACTACCCGGCGGAGGAGCCCGACTTCCGGGCGCCGACAGAGTAGGTGGGGGTCCGGGGGGGGGGGGGGCCCCCCCCCCCCGGGCGCCCCCCCCACAACAAAAAAAGAAA
>CAUJGC010000035.1 GCA_963169075.1 Myxococcota bacterium | reverse complement strand
CGCCCCCGGGGGGGTTGCGCCCCTCGCCTGCGCTGATCATCTTGGATCGCTGGACTACCCGCGCGGGCGGGTGGAACGGGTTATGCACTTGATGTGGGAGAGAGCGCCGCGCTGTGCGGATCTTGACGGCCTGAGCGGCTGCCGCATGATCCGGTGGAGAACGCTGCCTGGGAGGCCCTATGAAGCACCTCGCACCTCGCCTTGGGATGATCCTCGTGATGGGCGCGGCGGTGTGGTGGGGCGCGGGGTGCCAGGAGATCCCGCTCCCGCAGCAGACCCAGAGCACGACGCTGGAGCCCGACGCGGGGATCCGGATCGAGGATGACCCGGAGGAGGCGGACGGCGGCGGCGCAGACGAGAGCGACGCCGGAGCCAACAGCGCGCGGTCGGGGGACGGCTGGGAGGCGTGCGATCTGATCACCTCCGGCGGCGGCCCCCCGGCGGAGTGCATCCAGGTCGAGCACCCGATCCTGTGGGACAACCCCCAGAGCAAGCTCCTGCCGATCTTCGTCAAGCGCCTGCGGGCGCCGGAGCAGCCGGCGCGCGGGCAGCTCTGGCTGCTCCAGGGCGGCCCGGGGGGGAGCGGCGAGGGGCTGGAAGGGCTGGCGCTGAAGATGAGCGAGCGGCACCCGGATCTGGACGTGTATGTGCCGGATCACCGGGGGACGGGGCGCTCAGGGCGGCTGGGGTGTGGCCGCGAGGAGCGCTTTGACAGCCGGGGTTCGGCGTTGATCGTCGATGAGGAGTGGGAGAGCTGTCAGCAATCGGTCGAAGACACCTGGGGGATCTACCTGGGCGGCTTCACGACGACGGCGGCGGCGCGGGATCTGGGCGAGCTGATCGCGCGCTTCCGAGGGCCGGGGCAGGAGGTCTACGCGCTGGGCCTCTCCTACGGCACCTACTGGGCGCACCGCTACCTCCAGCTCTACCCGGAGCAGCCGACGGGGCTGATCCTGGACTCCCTCTGCCCGCCGGGGACGTGCACGATGCCGGAGTACGACCGGCGCTTCAACGACACCGCGCGGGACTTCATGGCGCGCTGCGGCGAGGATGACCTCTGCCGGGAGAAGCTGGGGCCGAACCCGTGGGGGCAGATGGAGGCGGTCTTCGACAAGATGGAGCGCGGGGCCTGCCCGCAGCTCTTTGATATGGGGATCAGCCGGGAGACGCTCCGCAAGACGCTGGGCGCGCTGATGCAGGACTGGGCGCTGCGGGTCTACATCCCGGCGATCATCTACCGGATCGAGCGGTGCAGCGAGGACGATCTGCCCGCGCTCATGCGCTTCGCAGAGCGGATGGGGCTGCGGGATCAGGTGATCTTGCAGGACGCGGGGCTCGACTCCGACGTCCTGGCGGCCCACGTCATGCTCTCGGAGCTCTGGGGGGAGGACGCCCCTTCTACGGCGACCATCCGGGCCATCGCGGAGGGCAGCTTCGTGTCGCTGGACGCCGCGCCGCGCATCGCGTGGCTCCGGGAGGCGTGGCCGCGCTACACGCCGGACGCGCTCTCCTCGACCTGGGCGGCCTCGTCGGCGCCGCTCCTCATGTTGAACGGGACGCTGGACCCGCAGACGCCGCTGGAGATCGCTGCGCCAGCCCAGGCGCGCTTCCAGGGGCGCCACCAGACCTTCGTGGTGCTACCTGACGCGGCGCACTCGACGATCCTCCAGTCCCCGACCCGGGGCGGCGAGCAGTGCGGGATGTTGATCGCGGACTCGTTTCTGGACGCGCCGACGCAGCCGCCGGACCTGAGCTGCCTGGCGGACCTGGCCCCCATCGACTTCCAGGGCATCCCCGAGTACACGCGCTTCTTCTTTGATCGCGACGACATGTGGGAGAACGGCCGCCAGAAGGCTGCGGGCGATCACGCGTCGCCCGCAGCCGAGCCTCCGGGGCTGGAGCGCCTCCGCCGCGCGATCCGCGGCGGGCTCCCCTGAGCGACCTCAGCCCGCGTCGCTGCGGATGGACGCCAGGCGGTCGTAGTGGCGGTAGCCCAGCTTCGCCAGGGACGCCGACGGCGCCAGGCCGATGTCCACGAGCGTCTTCGTCGCGTAGGTCCCCGCCAGCACCGGCGGGCTGTAGGCCCGCATCTTCTCCTCCGTGCGACACGGGGGCAGCGGGATGAGGGTCTGGTGGGCGTGCAGGTGGATGAAGTGCGCCATCGACACCCGCGACCACCCCGGCGCCCCAGGCGCCTTGATGACGTGGGGCGTCGCCAGGAACTCGCCGCCGGTCAGGATCTCCAGCTCCTGGCCGACCTGCGCCACGATGCACCCCGCCGGGGGCTTGCCGGGGACCTGGATCCCCTGCGGGTGCTCCTCGGTGGGGCGCGTCCGCAGGTAGAGGCCGCACTGATCGTCGGGGCGGCCCGCGTAGGCCCCCTCCGGCGTGATGAAGCGCCCGCCGGGCAGCAGCGTCAGGAGGTTGAAGTCCGTGTGCTCCTCGCCCCAGAGGATGTCGGTGTTGACCTGCTCGGGCTTGAGCGGGAGGTAGCGCAGGGCGCGGGTGACGTGGGCGCCGCCGTAGACGGCCTCCTCGAACTGGTAGGGGCGGAGCCCCAGCGCGCGGGCGCAGCCCCGCAGGAGCGCCAGCCCGATCTCGTGGAGCGTGTGGCCGATCTGGAGGTAGAGCTCCTCGAAGCGCGGGGCGCCCTCCGGCCAGATGTTCTCGGCGTAGATCTCGGGGAAGTGGGTCTGGGCGGCGGTGTCCAGCGGCTCGGGCGCGGCGAAGTAGCACTCCTTGAAGTCGGGCTGGCCGCCCGCGACCACCGCCCGCTCCGTGTTGGGCGGCGTCCACCCGCGCTGGAACCAGATCTCGGGGCGCGAGAGGCGCTCCTTCTCCTCGGTCGAGCGCGCGGTGAAGCCCAGGAAGGCGTCATAGAACGCGTTGAGATCCGCGTCATCGATGCCGTGATTTCTGATGTACACCAGGCCATAGACGCCAAAGGCGTGGCGCAGGGCCGCCGATGCGCGCTGCTGATCCACGGCCCGCGGGCTCGACAGATCGCGCAGATCAACGATAGGGATCTCAAGGCTCAGCTGGCTTGTCATCGCGTCCTCTCCTCGCTCCTCACTCCCTCGGCGGCTCGCCAACTGGCGAGCCCTCCTGTGCCTGGGCCACGCGGCCCAGCAGCTCCCGCGCGCTGATCCCCAGGAGGCCGAGCTGGGCGCGCGCCGCCTCGCGCTCGGCGCGGGCCGCCTCGCGGTGCGCCAGCACCCGCGGCCCCACCACGTCCAGCAGCGCCTCCAGCCCCTGCCGCGCCGCCGCGGAGATCGCCACAAAGCCCAGGCCCAGCCCCTCGAAGTGCGCCCGCAGGCGCGCCTCCTCGGCGGCGGCGAAGGGCAGATCCACCTTGTTCAACACCACGATCTGCTCCCGCTGGGCCAGCTCCGGGTTGAAGAGCTCCAGCTCGCGGCAGATCCGCCCGAAGTCCACCAGCGGCTCCCGATCGGTGTAGTCGAACCCGTCGTCCTCCGCGTAGTTGAAGGGCGGCGGCACCTCGATCAGGTGCAGCAGCAGGCGGCAGCGCTCGACGTGGCGCAGGAACTGGTGACCCAGCCCGTGACCCTCGTGGGCGCCCTCGATCAGCCCCGGGATGTCGGCCATCGCGAAGGACACCTCGTCACGCCACGCCACCATCCCCAGGTTCGGCACCAGCGTCGTGAACGGGTAGGCCGCGATCCGCGGCCGCGCGTTGCTCACCGCCGAGATCAGCGTGGACTTCCCCACCGAGGGGTAGCCGATGATCCCCACCTCCGCCAGCAGCTTCAGCTCCAGCCGCAGCCGCCGCTGCTCCCCCGGGAAGCCCACCGTGGACTTCCGCGGCGCCCGGTTGCGCGAGGTCGCGTAGTGGATGTTCCCCTTGCCGCCGTCCCCCCCCTTCGCCGCGACCAGGCGCTGGCCGTGATCCACCAGATCCGCGATCAGCTCCCCGCTCTGCGCGTCAAAGACCTGCGTCCCCACCGGCACGCGCACCAGCCGATCCTCGCCGGCCTTGCCCGTCATCCCCTTCGGGCCGCCCGTCTCGCCGCTCTCCGCGCGGATGTGGCGCTGGTAGCGCAGATCCATCAGCGTCCCGAGGCTCTCGTCCGCCTCCAGCACCACGCTCCCCCCGTCGCCCCCATCTCCTCCGGCCGGGCCGCCCAGCGGCACGTACTTCTCGCGGCGCCACGCGACGATCCCCGGACCCCCTGCCCCACCGAAGACCTCGACCTCGATCTCATCAACAAACATGACGAATTATACTCTTATTTGTCCAGAATTGAAAAAAGCCCGCCTGGCTTCGCCGGGCGGGCTCTCGCTTGGGGGGGCGCGCCCCGAGGCTCAGGGCGCCCGAGGCTCAGGCCTCGGCCTCCAGCGGGACGATCGAGACCATCTTGCGATCCCGATCCTTGCGGCCGTAGGTCACCACGCCGTCCACCAGCGCGAAGAGCGTGTAGTCACGACCCATCCCGACGCCCTTGCCGGGGTGGAACTTCGTGCCGAGCTGGCGGACGATGATGTTGCCCGCGCGCACGATCTGACCGCCGAACTTCTTCACGCCGCGGCGCTGACCCGCCGAGTCGCGACCGTTCCGGGTGCTGCCCTGTCCTTTTTTATGTGCCATGACTTGGCTCCTTAAGCTGCTTGGATACTCAGACCGTGATGTCCGTGATGCGGATCTGCGAGAAGGACTGACGATGCCCGCGCTTCTTGCGATAGCCCGCGCGACGGCGGCTCTTGAAGACGATGATCTTCCGCGCCCGACCGTTCTGGATGAGCTTCGCCTTGACCTGCGCGCCCTCGACCACCGGGCGACCCACCTTCAGGTCCCCCTCACCCGACACGAGGAGCACCTCCTCGAAGATCACCTCGCCGCCGGCCTCGGCGCCGGGCAGCAGCTCCACCCGCAGCTCGTCGCCAGGCTGCACCCGGTACTGCTTACCACCCGTCTTGATCACTGCATACTTCGCGCTCATCCCATCTACCTCATCTCAAAGAGCAGTCACTTCAACCGAGAGCCACCTGAGCCTGGTTCTCGCTGGCAGTCGGGGGACTGCGCCGAGCGACATGATCACATCGCTCGCCCGACCCACCCGCGTCCGCTCAGGTCGCGCGGCCGCTCAGGCCGCACAAGGCCCGCCATACTAGGAGCAAGCCCGCTCAAGGTCAAGATCCAAACCCCGCGCCGCCCCCGCTTTTCCACAGCGCGCGTGACAAGCCGCCCGCCCCTCCCTAAGCTCCCCTCCGAAGCGCCTCCGACGGGGCGCCCTGGCCCCGGAGCGCCCCATGATCCTCCTCCCCCCAAGCCGCTTTGATCACCCCGCCCCGCGGCAGCTGATCATCCTCCCCCCGATCCTCCCCAGGCTCCTCCCCGCGCTCCACCTCCGCCTCGACGGCGAGCACCTCACCCTCCACCGGGGCCGCCGCCTCCTCCTCGCCGCCCCGGCCCACCTCCTCCGCCTCGATCTCATGCCCCCGGATCGCGCGATCCTGGCCGTCCTCACCCCCCGCCCCTTCTTCCTCCTCCTCCCGCGCCTCAAGCCGCGCGACGTCGAGACGGTGCAGCGCTTCAAGGCCGAGACCCCCCCGGCCCCGTAACCGCCGACTCCGCTTCGCTTCATCGGCGGAACGGGGCCGGTCCCCCCCGTGAGGGCAACCCCCCCGGCCCCCGAA
>CAUJGC010000034.1 GCA_963169075.1 Myxococcota bacterium | reverse complement strand
CGGACCGTGGCGGCGATGGACGTGCTGGCGCCGGGGATCGGTGAGATCATCGGCGGCAGCCAGCGCGAGGAGCGCCTGGAGCGTCTGGACACGCGGCTGGAGGAGATGGGGCTGCCGAAGGAGGACTACTGGTGGTACCGCGACCTGCGTCGCTACGGCACGGTGCCGCACGCGGGGTTCGGGCTGGGTTTTGAGCGCGCGCTGCTCTATGCGACGGGCGTGGAGAACATCCGGGACGTGATCCCGTTCCCGCGGACGCCGCGCAGCGCGGAGTTCTGAGGGGTTCAAGGAGGCGCCTTCGGGCGCCTCCGCGCTTTGGGGAGGCCCGGTGGAGCGCAGCGTGATCATCGCCGCGTTGAGGCGGCTGGCTGAGGAGATCGGCTGGTGGGCGTCGTGCGCCGAAGAGGAGGCGGAGGCGTTCCGCGAGACCTTCGACGCGGTGGTGGAGTATCCGCTGGCGGCGCGGCTGGTGGGGCAGGCGGTGGAGGTGACGGGGGTGGTGGTGTGGGGGGAGCACCTGCGGGCGGAGGTGTGGGCCGGGGAGCGGCGGGCTTGGGTGTCGCTGGACGCGCTGGACTTCGAGCCGGAGACGCTGGCGGCGCGGGTGGCGTGGGCGCTGCGGCTGCGGGTGGGGTGGCCGGTGGTGGGGCCGGGGCTGCCGCACTTCGAGGGGGGGCCGCAGCCGCCGCCGCTGGGGCTTGGGTTCGCGGCGGTGAGCCTGGTGCGTCGGATCGAGGCGCTGGAGCGGCTGGCGGTGGAGGACGTGCTCCACGTCGGTGAGGAGGCCTTCGCCGGGATCGAGGCGCTCCTGGCGGCGGGGCTGATCGCCGCGGGTGAGGCGGCGTGCGGGCGGCTGGGCGACGCGCTCCTGGCGCCGCGGCTGGTGGAGCGGATCGAGGATCTGGAGGCGCTGCGGGCGCTCTGGACGCGGGTGGGGCTGCGCTGGCTGGGGCTGCGGGAGGGGGCGGAGGCCGAGACGGCGCGGCGCCTGGGCGAGTGGGCGCCGCTGGCGCGGACGCTTGGGGTGGACGTCTGGGCGGCGGTGCTTGGGCGGGCTGACAGCGCGCTCCTGGAGGCGCTGGACGACTACGCCACGGCGGCGCTGGAGTGCCCGGGGAGCCTCGCGGCGCGGGAGCGGTGGCGGCGGCTGGCCTGGGAGAGCCGGCTGCGGCGCGGCGCGCTGGATCGCCTGCCGGAGCTGGTGAGCCCCGGCGCCCTCAGCGTCGAGGACGGGGTGGCCTGGGGGCGGCGGCTCCGCGCCGCGGGGCGGCTCTCGGAGGCGCTGGAGCGGGTCGAGGTCGAGTGGCGGCGCCACGAGGCGGCGGGGACCCGCTGGAGCGCCTCGATGGCGGCGCTCTCGGAGCTGCGCCGGAAGCTCCAGGCGGAGGTGGCGCGCCAGAGCGCCGGGGTGAGCGCGGCGTGGGCGGCCTTTGAGGCGGCGCCGACGCTGGGGCGGCTGCGGGCGGTGCTGGAGGCGTCGCCCAGCGGCGAGCGGCGGTGGTGGTTCGCGCGGGGGGCGGCGCTGCTGCCCGCAGCCGGGAGCCGCCTGGAGGCGGCGCTGGCGCTCGGGGCGTCGGGGCCGCTGGAGGAGCAGGTGGGGGCGCTGCGGGTGGTGGAGCTGGCGTCCCTGGAGGAGCGGCTGCTGGTGGAGATCGGCCGGGCGCTGGGGCCGGGGCAGGCGCGGGTGAAGGCGGAGCTGGCGCTGGCGTGGCAGCTCCTGGAGCGCGGCGGTCGGGATCACGTCCAGCACGCGGTGGAGGCGGTGGCGCGGGCGCAGGCGGCGGTGGACGACGGGACCTCGCGCTCGCTCTGGGAGGCGGTGGTGGAGCAGCTGGTGGGCGCGCACGGCCGCAAGCGCGGGCTCCGCCACGCGCTGGATGTGCTGCGCGGGCGGCGCTGAGGAATTGTTGCCAAGGCCGGAGGGCGCAGCTAGGCTCGCCTCGCCGCAGCGCGCTGCGGTGAGGGGAGGGGGGGAGTCGGCGTGTCACCCGAGGAGCGATGAGCACAGGGACCCGGTGGGATAGCATCGTTTTTGCGCGGGAGGCGCTGCTGCGCTACCCCGAGGCATACCGCGGCGAGCTGCGCCGCATCAACTTCGGAGAGAACACGACGTTCCGCGTCAGCGCCCCGAGCGGCGTCTACGCCCTCCGCCTCTACCGGCCGAACCGCTGGTCGCCGGAGGCGATCGTCGTCGAGCATGAGGTCATGCGCTTCCTGGGGGACGCGCTCAACGTCTCGCCGCCCATCCCGGGGCTGGACGGCGCGACGCTCCAGCATGTGAGCAACGGGACGTGCGTGGCGCTCTTCCGCTGGGTGCCGGGGCGTTCGCTGCACCGCGCCACGGCGCCGTCGCAGGTGCGCCGGATCGGGGCCTTCCTGGCGCAGCTCCACGATCAGGGGCGCTTCTTCTCGGACGCGAACCTCCGGGTGCGGTGGGATCAAGAAGAGCTGCTGCGCAAGAGCCTGCGGACCATCGAGGCGGCGTGGAGCAAGCACCTGCCGGACTTCGACTACGACTGGGCGACGCGGGTGGAGGTGCTGGAGGAGCTGTGGAGCGAGCTGGAGCCCGAGGAGGGGTTCCTGCACGGCGACATGCACGGGACCAACCTCAAGGTGCAGCGCGGGCGGCTCTACCCCATCGACTTTGATGACTTCGGCTTCGGGCCGCTGGCCTACGAGTTTGGCGTCATCGGCTACAACAACATCGACGCCCCCGAGCTCTTCGAGCCGCTGCTGGAGGGGTACAATGACCAGACCGAAGGCGAGGGCGTGCTGATGGAGGACATGCACCTCTTCACCGGGGTGCGGGTCGTCTTCCTGATGGCGTGGGTGCTCAACCGGACCCACGTCTTCGACGCGGAGGAGGTCGAGCACAGCGCCGAGGTCAACATGCGGTGCATGAACCTCGTGATGCGGCGGCTCGGGGTCAGCGGGCTGGAGTAGGGGGGCTACTCGTCGGCGGCCTCGGCGCTGGCGTGGCTCCAGTGCGTGTGGCGCTGCTCGGCGGTGGCCTCGCGGGGGGCCCAGCGGCCGGTGAGCTGGCGGAGGGCGTGGTCGGCGTTGTAGCCGATGACGTCGCGCCGCTCGGTGAGGTGGATGAGGTGGCCGATGGCGTCGGCGTCCAGGCGCTTGATGGCGGGCTGGACGCGCTGGAAGCCCGCGAGGAGGAGGTCATCCCGGGAGCGGTCGGCGCGCTCGGCCCACCAGGCCGCCCAGCGCTCGCGCTGGGCGCGGAGCTGCTCGGGGGTGGCGTGGCGATCCCAGCGCTCGCCGGGGGGGGCGTGGTTGGCGAGGCGCTCCAGGGTGCACGCCGCGGGCTCCCGGACCTCGGGGCGCTCGTGGCCCGCCGGGGCTTCGCCCTGGGCGCGGGCGTGCTCCAGCACAGCGCGGCGGAGGGGGCGGGCGATGAAGAGCCACTGGACCTCGACGGTGGGGTGGGTCAGGAGGCTCTTGATCAGGGTCCAGCTGCGGGGGACGTCGAAGGTGTAGCCCAGCTCGTCCAGATCGTGGAGGCGGCCGCCGAAGCGCATCAGCGTCGGCGCCTCCTCGGGCTGGCCGTCCTTGAGGACGAAGAAGGCCAGGTCAGCGTCCAGGCCCGAGTTGTGGGAGCGGCTCCACGGGATGTTGCCGCCGCCCTCAAACGAGAGGTTGCCGATCATGAGGCGGGGGCCGCCGTGGGTGGTGTGCGTGATCTCGGCGGCGCGCAGGAGCAGGCTCACCAGATCCGGCGTCCCGAAGCGGGTCTCCCGCTCCACGCACTCCGGCAGGATCGCGTGGTGCTCCCCGGACACCTCCAGCGCCGCCGCGCCGTGGAGCCTCCCCCGCAGCGTCGTCCCCACGCTCCCCGGCTGCCTCGGCTGCCGGAAGCGCCGGATCAGCTCGGTGTACGGCGCGTCCAGCGCCGCAAGCTCCTGGGGGTCCAGGGAGAGGCGCTCCCCCTGGCCGCCGGAGGCCCCTGCGTCGTCCAGCCCCTCCCGCTCCTCCCCCTCCGCCGCCGCTGCGATCTCCTCGCCCCCCTCGCCTGTCTCCTCCTGCGCCTCCCCCGGCGCCGCCGCGGCCTCCGGCGCCGCCTTCGGCGCCGCCATCATCGCGGCGACCCCCAGCCCTGGCTCGTTGGCCAGCGCCAGCGAGCCGCCGAGATCATCACAGCTCGCCGCGCCGAGGGCGGCGAGGAGGCAGAGGGCGAGGAGGCGTGAAGCGCGCATGATGGACCTTTCGTGGTGGTGCGCCGCATAGGCCCCGGCACGCTAACATGCATCGCTCAGGTGTCCAAGCTTGTTGAGGTTCTTCGCGTCCCCTTCGACGGACACAAAAAAGCGCGCCCGACACGTCTTCGACGTGCCGGGCGCGCTTGCGTCGCAGCAGGCTCAGGGCCTCAGCGCCGCAGCGCCACCACCATCCCGAAGAGGGCGCCGACGAGCGCCAGGAGGGAGATCCCCGCGCCGTTGTCAGCCATCGGGCCCGTGGAGCAGCCCTGGGCCGCCGGGGCGACGCCCTCCTGGTCCGAGCCCTCCACCGCGCCGATCATCGCCGGGTTCTCCTCGCAGGTGCCGTCCTCGCCGCAGCGGAAGCCCTCGGGGCAGCCGAAGTCGTCGAAGCAGCCCGGCTCGCAGAAGCCGTCCGCGCCGCAGAAGGAGCCCAGGGGGCAGCCCGCGCCGCAGTCGTTGACCTCCAGCGTCTCGACGCAGCCGCAGGTGGCCGGGTCGCGGCGGTCGCGGCAGATGCAGGTGAAGCCGGCGCGGCCGCCGCAGGCGGTGTCCTGGTTGTCCACGACGCCGTCGCAGTTGTTGTCCTTGCCGTCGCAGACCTCGGGGCCCGCCGAGGGCGCGGAGCAGTCACCCCAGCCGCCGTCCTCGCACTGCTGGGTGCCGGAGCAGCCCGTGTTGCAGGGGCGGGTGAGGGGGGTGCCGGCCACGCGGTCGATCTGGCCGTCGCAGTCGTTGTCCACGCCGTCGCAGATCTCCGGCCCGATGGGCGTGAAGGTCACGAAGGGGCGGGTGGCGGTGTTGTTGTCCGGGCGGCACTCGGGGACCAGGCCGTCTGTGGCGACCACCGGGTCGATGGCCGCGATGAGGTCGAAGAGGCGCCCGTCGTTGAAGGGCACCGTGAACTCCAGCTCCCGCACGACGCAGTTGTTGGGCGCGGTGTGGACCAGCGGGAGGGCGACGGGGAAGCGCTCGGACCAGGGGCCGCCGTTGGGCTGGGGCGAGACGCTCAGCTCGACGGTGAGGCCGCCCGCGACGGCGGTGACGTCGGCGGCGCCGATGTTGCAGATCTCGACCGTGAGGCGGCTGAGGGCGGCGCAGGCGGCGCTGGCGATCTCGCTGCCCTGGTCGAAGTCCAGGATGGCCAGGGTCAGGTCCGGCGCGTCCGAGCCCGAGGCGTTGAGGATCTGCGGGCCGCGGAAGACGTGGGTGTCCGCGTCGGTCCAGAAGCGGGGCTCGCTGATGGGGGCGCGCAGGTCGTTGGTGATGTTGGTGACGTGGAAGGAGTGCTGGTTCCAGAGACGCCCGGTGAGCGGGAAGTTGATCCCGTCGCCGCGGAGGGCGATGACCCGGTTGGGCGTGGTGCCCGCGTGGTTGCCGTCGCTGTAGTCATCAAAGAACGAGCCGAAGTGGTTGGTGAGGAAGACGATCTCGGCCCGGTCGTCGGCGTTGATGTCCGCCACGGTGGGGGTGTGGCTGAAGCGGGTGCCCCAGGCGTCCAGGTCCTGATAGAGGACGCCGTCGGAGGAGAGGATGTAGAGGTAGAGCTCGTCCGCGAAGAGCACCTCGCGCTGCCCGTCGTTGTTGAGGTCCACCGAGGTGGCGCTGGCGATGCCGCCGCTGGTGTCGCGGATGGCGAAGCTCCAGCGGGGGGTGAGGGTGCGGACGGTGCCGTTGTCCGTGTAGCGCATGGCGCTCAGGCGAGAGGAGCCCGCCACCACGATGTCCGGGTAGCCGTCCAGATCCAGATCCGCGATGTGGGGCGCGCCGCCGCGCCCGCCGCCCGGGACCGTGGCCTGCGCCAGGATGGCGCCGGTCTGGCCGTTGAGGACGTAGATGTCACGCGACACCACCACGACCTCCAGGTCGCCGTCGTTGTCGAGGTCCGCCGCCGCCGTGAAGCCGTCTGCGAAGCCGCCGTTGGCCGCCTTGAAGGCGTTGGAGGTCCAGAGGACCGTGCCGTCGGGGTTGTAGGCGATGCCGCCCAGGAGGACCTCCAGGTCGCCGTCGTTGTTGAGGTCCACCAGGACCGGGGAGCAGTAGATCGAGCGGGGCTCGTTGGCGTGGTTCCAGAGGGTCTGGCCCGTGGCCGACACCAGCCAGTGGCAGCCGGCGATCTCGGCGGTGGGGGTCGAGGCGTTCACGTTCCCGATGGCCAGGCTGCCGCGGGGGATCTGGAGGGAGGCCGGCTGGACCGTCTGGTTGTGCCAGAGGACCGTGCCGCCCACGTCCATCAGCGCCACGCCGCCCATTTGATCCGGGTGGACCAGGGCCGCGATCTCCGGGAAGCCGTTGTTGTTGACGTCCGCGATGGCCGGGGTCGCCTGGGCCGCCAGCGGGAGGTTGCCCAGCGTCGAGCGCAGCGTGCCGTCCAGGCCGCGGATCACCCGGAGGATGCCCCGCTGGGGGTCCGTCTCGGAGGCCGTCATGAAGATGATGTTGGGCGTGTCGGTGGCGTTGACCTGGCCGCTGGTGTTGGTGTCGAACATCGGCATGATGAGCGGCACGCCCACCGGCACCGAGAAGGGCGTGTTCTGCGGGTTGGTGGCCGAGGGGAACCACGTCCACTGGTTGCGCGCCGCCGGGAGGCCGCCGCTGGCGTAGATGCGGCAGCCGCAGGAGATGCCCTCGTCAAAGTCGCCGTCGCAGTCGTCGTCCTGGCCGTTGCAGACCTCGGGGTCGGGGTCCGGCGCCGAGCACGCCCCCCACCCGCCGCCCTGGCACGTCTCGATGCCCTCGCCGCACTGCGTCTCGCAGCGCCGGGCGAGGTCTTCGTCGATGCGGCTGTCGCAGTCGTTGTCCTGGCCGTCGCAGACCTCGGGGTTGGGGAGGCGGGTGTTGCAGGCGCTCCAGGCGCCGGCCTGGCAGGTCTGGGAGCCGCCGCAGCCGCAGCTCTGGGTGAGCTGCTGATTGCTGGGGTTCAGGTCCGCCGGGCCGCCCTCGTCCACGCGGCCGTCGCAGTCGTCGTCGGCGCCGTTGCAGAGCTCGGCGTTGTTGCCCGGCTGGGGGCCCTGGCAGATCAAGGACACCGTGTTGCGGCCGGTGCGGACGCACTCGCGGGTGCCCTGGGCGCAGATGCCGCCCAGGCCCGTGTTGCAGGCCTGGTTCTGCTCCGGCCAGGTCTCGTCGGTGGAGCCGTCGCAGTCGTTGTCCAGGGCGTCACAGACCTCGGTGGTCGGGGCGGTCTCGGGCTCGCAGAGGAGCTTGCCGCCCTCGCAGAGGAAGCGGCCCGCGCGGCACTCGCCGGGGAGGGCGGTGCGGCAGGAGCCGCCGCCCTGGGCGCCCCAGGGGCCCTCCGCCACGGTGTTGCCCTCGTCGATGTCGCCGTCGCAGTCGTTGTCGAAGCCGTCGCAGACCTCGCGGTCGAGGACCGGCGGGCCCTCGCACGTCACCTGATGCGTCACCGGGTCGCAGGCCGTCCGTCCGATGCTGCACACCGCCTCGCCTGTGTTGCAGCGGACGCCGATGGCGGGCGCGTAGGCGGCGGCGTTGGTGCCGGCCTCCGCGAGCTGGCGGATGACCTCGGCGGGCTGGGGGCCCTTCCAGAGGATGAGGTCGTCGATGAGGCCCGCGTAGCCGTTGGTGGTGCGGCCCAGGGCCGTGGACTGGAAGACGCCGTTGAGGGTGGGGAGCTGCTGGTTGCTGGGGGAGAGGGCCACGCCGTTGATGAACCAGATGCCCTGGGTGCCCGTGTGGACGAAGGCCAGGTGCGTCCAGCGGTCCAGCGGGAAGGAGCCGAAGGCCTGGAAGGTCACCGCGCCGAAGGTGAGCTTGGGGCGGATGGCCGAGGCGGAGCGGTTGAGCGTGAAGGCGAACTGGCCCGGGCGCTCCATCAGGAAGACGTCGGTGTTCAGGGGCAGGGTGCCCGGCTTGACCCAGACGCTGAAGGTGAGGCCGGTGGTGCGGACGCCCTGGAGATCCAGCTCGCGGGCGGCGCCGTCCTGGAAGCGGACCACGTCCCCGGCGTCGAGGCTGAGGGCGTCGAGGTGGACGCCGGGCTGGTGGTCGGCGGTGCCGAGGGCGCCGTTGTCGGGCTGCCCGGCGAGGTCGTTGACGCGGCCTGCGGCGTCATCGTCGAAGGAGGCGTAGAGGACGATGCTGGCGTCGTTGTGCGCGGCGGGTGCGTCGTCCTCTTCGTCGATGAGGCCGTCGCAGTCGTTGTCGAAGCCGTCGCAGACCTCGGCGGCGCGGTCGGCGGCGCGGCAGAGGAGGCGTCCATCGACGCAGACGGTCTGGCCGGGGCCGCAGTTGACGGCGGTGGGGTCGTTGCAGGCCTGCCCGGCGTCGGCGGGGCTGTTGTCGATGCCGCCGGCGCAGTCGTTGTCGAGGCCGTCGCAGACCTCGGTGGCGTTGGGGTTGATGGCGCCGTTGTTGTCGTTGCAGTCGGTGTTGGTGTTGGAGACGTTGGGGGCGCCCGCGCAGAGCTGGAGGGCGGGGCCGGCGCCGAAGCCGTCGCCGTCGAGATCGCGGTAGAGCGTCAGGCGGACGCCCTCGTCGATCTGGCCGTCGCAGTCGTTGTCGATGTTGTCGCAGCGCTCGGCGGCGTTGGGGTGGACGTTGGGGTTGAAGTCGTCGCAGTCGAGGCCGTTGTTGACGAAGCCGAAGGGGGCCTCGCAGGCGCGGAGGCTGACGTCGCTGTCGCCGTAGCCGTCGCTGTCCTCGTCGATGTACCAGAGGGGCGGGTCGAGGCACTCGACGCAGTCGTTG
This sequence comes from Myxococcota bacterium, assembly GCA_963169075.1. Lineage (GTDB taxonomy): Bacteria > Myxococcota_A > Bradymonadia > Bradymonadales > CAUJGC01. The sequence continues at coordinate 2,160 of CAUJGC010000034.1, read as the reverse complement.
GTGGAGACGTCGCAGGCGGGGGTGGGCGCGGCGCAGTCGTTGTTGCCGAGGCACTGGACGACGGTAAAGGTGCCGGTGTCCTCGACGTCGGCGATGTTGGTGATGCGGGCGAGGATGTTGTAGGTGGAGCCCTCCACCAGGCCGTTGATGGAGCCGTTGGCGCAGGTCCAGGCGCCGCTGCTGACGGTGGCGGTGCAGGAGTCGGAGTAGCCGCCGGGGCCGGTGACGGTGACCTGGATGGGGGTGCCGTTGGGGGCGTTGGCGATGCCGGAGGGTGTGGTGGTGGAGCCCGCGACCTTGTCGCCCGGGTTGAGGAGCGTGATGCCGAAGTTGAGCTGGACGCTGGGCGAGACGCTCTGGGGGAGGCCGAGGCGCGGGGAGCAGCCCGCGGCGGTGGCGATGGGGGCGTACTGGAAGTCGCAGGCGACGCCCGCCGCGTTGGGGTTGTTGACGACGGCGAGGGAGGTGGTGGGGTGGCTGTCTGTGGCGACGTAGATCTTGCCGTCGGGCGCGAGCTGGGCCTGTCCGTGGGAGTAGCGCGGCATCTGTCGGCTGAGGTTGGTGAGGACGCCGTTGCTGAGGTTGTACTGGTAGAAGGCGCCATACCGGGAGCGGTCGGGCTGGGCGTCGAGGGTGGAGAAGTAGAACTTGGTGTCGTCGGGGGAGAAGCCGCCGCCGTAGTAGGACTCGTTGAGGTAGGAGATGAGGGTCTGCTTGTTGCTGATCTGGCCGGTGCTCCGGTTGAAGGCGAAGGAGGCCATGGAGCCGGCGCCGCTGTCGGAGATGATGAGGCGGTCGCCGCTGTTGCTGGCGGCGAAGACGTTCCAGGAGCTGACGTTCATCCCGGTGCTGTACTTGACCGGGAGGCCGATGCCCGCGCTGGTGACGGGGAGGACGAAGACGACGCTGCCGCCGGAGACGACGACCCAGTAGTCGGTGCCGTTGGCGTGGGGGATGACGACCATGCCCTCGCGTCCGGTGGCGGCGCCGCCGTCGAGGGTGCGGGAGACGTTGGAGCCGACGGCGGTGACGGGGGGGGCGAGGTTGATCTCGCGGAAGGCGACGGTGCTTGAGGCGCTGGCGCCGTGGGTGATGATGAAGAGGCGGTTGGGGTTGAGGGGCCGGGGGACGACCACCGCGGAGTGGAGCGAGGAGGAGTTCCCGGCGAGCCCGGTGGCGATGGTGGTGCCGTCGCCGCGCCAGATGGTGGTGCCGTCGGAGTAGACGAGGAGATCGCCTGTGGCGGGGTTGGAGAAGGAGGCGCAGCCTTCAGCGGTGGAGATGACGGGGTCCACGGAGGCGGTGAAGGCGGAGGCGTCGGCGTTCCACTGCATGCGGCAGCGGACGCCGAAGTTCCAGGTGTCGGCGTGTCGGGAGCGCCCCTGGGCCTGGGCCTCGCTGGTGAGGCTTACCCCAAGGAGCAGGGCGAGGCCTGCGAGGAGGAGTGGGGAGGCGTGTCTCATAGGGGCATATCTCCTTCGGGGAGGGGTCGGGACGTGCAGGGGGAGCCCGGGGAGGGTGCTCAGGGGTCTATCATAGGGGGTGTGTTCGGAAATCTCAAACGGAAGTTCACGGGAGGGCGGCCTCGATGGCGAGGATGAGGGCGGCGCTCTGGTCGGGGGTGAAGGGTCCGAGGAGGTCACCGGCGGGCGTGGAGAGGAGGATGGCGGGCTGCGCGGGGGGCTTCTGGAGGCCGAAGCGTCGGGCGAGGGAGCCGTCCCAGTCGAGGGCGATATGGACGCGCTTATCCAGATCGGGGATGTCGGGCTTGCCCTCGGCCTTGAGGAGGTCGCGGAGGTGTTGGACGGTCCAGGTGTGGACCTCCTGGACGCGCTCGGTGACGGTGTCCGCGACGCTCTCGGCGGCGCGCCAGGTGGTGGGGGCGTCGCGGAGGTCGAGGAGGGAGAGCTGGGCGAGGCGGGGCTCGTCTCCGAAGCGGAGGATGAGCTGCTCGTAGAGGGGTCGGGCCTGTCCTTTTTGATCGGCGGTCATGACGAAGACGATCAGGAGGCGCCCCTGGGCCTGCTGGCTGGCGAAGGTGCGCCCCATGACGTCCTGGACGCTCCAGGGGCCGCGGTGCTGGGGCGGCTCGGCGCGGACGGGGGCGGCGAGGAGGAGGAGGAGCGCGGCAACCCCCCCGGCTGCGTAACGTCTGGCCTG
>CAUJGC010000033.1 GCA_963169075.1 Myxococcota bacterium | reverse complement strand
GATTTGATGCCTTTTCGTTGGGTGCCTCCGGCGGCCGGACCCCCGCTCACCCGCGGCGGCGCAGCCCCCAGACGAGGCCGACCAGCGCGAAGAGGAGCCCCGCCGCGCCGCTGCGGCCCGGCGTCACCGAGCAGCCCTCGTCGCCGCCGTCGTCGGTGGTGCCGCCGCCATCCCCGCCGCCGGTGCTGTTGTTGCCGCCGGTGCTGTTGTTGCCGCCGGTGCTGTTGTTGCCGCCGGCGCCCTCGGGGACGTCCTCGGGATCGCTGGGGTCGGAGATGTCGTTGCCCTCGGGGTTGGCGTCGCCCTTGACCCAGGTCCCCTCGGGGTCGCCCAGCTCGGCGCCGTTGGTGACGCCGTCGCCGTCCGCGTCCAGCCCGGCGATGTTGGCCCAGACCACCGATTGGGTGCTGAGGTCGCCCTCGCCGCTCAGGCCCAGCTCCTCGACCTGATCGCCAAACGCGTTGGTGTCGCCGCCCGCGAGGTTGGTGTGGCAGAGCGTGCAGGAGAATGTCGCCCCGTTGGGGACCTCCAGCACGCGGAAGGAGCGCGCGTCAGCGACGCCGGGGAGCGCCATCACGGCGCAGAGGCCGGCAGCGGCCAGGAGGATGCGGGTGTGCTTCATGGGCTTCTCAGGGGTCGGGTGTTGTCATCTGGAGCGCTCTCGTCAGCACGCCTGGGGCGTGCCAGGCCAGTATAGGGAAGTTCGGCGCGCTGTCACCTCTTGACGCGTCGCGACAATCTCTGGCCCCGGCGCCCCGTGACGGCAACCCCCTCGGCTCCGTAACCGCCGCCCTCGCTGCGCTCGTGCGGCGGAACGGAGCCGCAACCCCCTCGGCTCCGTAACCGCCGCCCTCGCTGCGCTCGTGCGGCGGAACGGAGCCGGCTCCCCCCGTGACGGGGGAGCACCGACATGATCCTCGCTCGCCTGCGCTCGCTCGCCCTCGCCTGCGCTCGCTCGCCCTCGCTGCGCTCGCTCGTCTCGCCTCCCCCCAGCGACCCGTCGGTGTCCCCCCGTCACGGGGGGGACCGGCCCCGTTGCTCCTGCGAAGCGCAGCGGAGCAGGAGCTTACGGGGCCGGGGGGGTTGCCCTCACGCGTCGGGGCGTGCAACGTCCCCCGCGCCCTGATATATCACGGAGGGTGCAGGCGCACACGCTCAGGTCAGCGAGGAGAGAGGTCGCTGGAGGTTTTCCCGTGCTTTTTATTGTTTATTTTATTTGTTTTTTGATTGGTTTTGAGTCACCTCCGGCGGCTGCGAGGAGCCTCCTCAGCCCTCCTTCGCCCGAGGGCTGATCGCGTGGCCTCGCCGCTGCTGGAGCGCTTCGGGCTCTACCTGCTGCGCCGCCTCCCGCGCCAGGAGCGCTCGCGGGAGGGCTGGGGGGACGAGCACATCCACATCCTCAACCCGGGGGAGCAGGCGCGGCTGCGGGCTGTGGAGCGACGGGCGGCCCTCCGGGCCGCCGTGGTGGGCGCGGTGGCGGGCTTTCTGGGCGCAGCAGCCGAGGTGCTCGCCTCCGCGGAGGTCGGCTACTTCGACTCGCCGTGGGTGGGCTGGGCGGTCGTGGGCGGCGTGGTGCTGGTGGTGACCGCCGTGGAGCTGCTCTACCTCTTCTACTTCACGCTCCAGAGCGTGGAGGAGCTGGCCTTCATCGCCGGGGTCGAGCTTCAGGAGGCGGAGAGCGGCGAGGAGCTGCGGCTGGTGCAGAGCCTGGCGCGGGCGGCGCTGGAGGTGCCCAACCCGCATGACCCGACGCTTGGGGTGGACCCGCGCCGGGAGGCGTCCCGCGCCTGGCTCCTGATCGCGACGCTGATCTACAAGGCCAAGGTCGGGCTGACCAACCTCCTGCTGAAGACGATCCTGCAGCGGGTGCTGGGGCGAGTGGGGCTGCGCTACGCTGCGGCCTATGCGGCGATCCCGGTGGTGGCCCTCTGGGACGCGGTGGTCATCGTGCGGGTGCTCCGCGAGGCGCGGATCCGGGTCATGGGCCCCTCGGCGGTGGAGGTGCTGCTGGGGTTGATCCTGCCGGGCCCCGCGTCGCAGGAGGTCCAGCAGGCCATGGTGGGCGCGGTCGCCGCCGTCATCATGCGGCGCGGCGACATGCACCCCAACCTCCTGGCGCTCCTGAAGGCCCTCCGCGAGCGCTTCCCCGACGTGGAGGAGATCCACCTCCCGGCGCGCTCGGCGGAGCTGATCCAGGCGTTGCAGCCGCTGGACGCCGCGGAGCGTCGCCAGGTCCTGATGCTCCTGGCGGTGGCGGCGATCCTGCCTGGGCGCGTGACGCGCCCGACCCGTCGCTTCGTCGCGGCGGTGGCAGCGGCCACGGGGAGCCGCCTGGAGGCGCGGCAGCTGGAGGCGCTCCGTCGCCGCTTCGTCGGCGGGCAGCCCATCGAGGGCGCGGCCCTCGACGCGCTCTTCTCCCGCGCGCTTGAGGCGCCGCCTTGAAACAAGGCGCCCCCTCGGGGCACTCTAGCGTCTACACCCTGCGGCGCGCTGCGCTGCGGGCTCACCTCTCAGGAGCCGCTGCTATGGATCTTCGCACCCTGTGCCTCCTCGTCGCCGCGCTGGGGTTGACCGCGCTGGTCGCCTGCAACACCCCGCAGCCCACCACCGTCGAGCCGACGCCGGGGCCGCCGCCCTCCTCACCGACCTCGCAGGCTGCGCCGCCGGACCACGGGAGCCAGGCGGCCACCCCGGCCTCGACCCCCCTCCACGCCCCCAGCATCCAGGCGGCGCTCGGGGAGGGTTTTCCACCCGCAGGCGAAAAATTCAGCCTGAGCGAAGACGAGTGGAAGGAGCGCCTCCCCCCGGCCACCTTCCACGTCCTGCGTGAGAAGGGCACCGAGCGCGCCGGGACAGGGGATCTCCTCAAGAACAAGGCCCGGGGGATCTACACCTGCTCGGGGTGCGGCGCGCCGCTCTTCTCCTCGGAGCACAAGTTCGAGTCGGGGACCGGCTGGCCCAGCTTCACCCAGCCCATCCAGGACCGCCGCGTCGCCAGCGAGGCGGACACCTCCTACGGCATGATCCGCACGGAGGTCCTCTGCGAGCGCTGCGGCGGCCACCTCGGCCACGTCTTCGATGACGGCCCCGAGCCCACCGGGATGCGCTACTGCATCAACGCCGCCTCGCTGGACTTTGTGGAGGTCATCTCGCCGTGAGCCGCCTCCCCCTGGACGCGCGGCGCCAGCAGCTCCTGGAGCTTGGGCTCGCCCTCTTCAGCACGCGCCCCTTCGAAGAGGTGTCCATCGACGTGATCGCCCAGGAGGCGGGCATCTCCCGGGGGCTCCTCTACCACTACTTCGGCAACAAGCGCGCCTTCTATGTGGCCGTGGTGGAGCACGCGGCCGAGCTGCTCCTGGAGGCGCTGACCTTCACCCCCGGCGCCCCTCCCCTGGAGCTGCTCCGCCGCGGCCTGGAGGCCTACCTGACCTTCGTCGAGGAGCGCGCCGAGGCCTACACCGCCATCTTCCAGGGCGGCAGCGGCGCCGACGCCGAGGTGCTGGCGGTCGCCCAGCGCACCCGCGAGACGCTCATCGAGCGCATCCGACGCCAGCTCGGCCTCACCGACGGCCAGCGCAGCCCGCTGCTGGAGCTGGCGCTCCGAGGATGGATCGGCAGCGTCGAGGCCACCTGCATGGCCTGGGTGCGGCGCCGGGAGGTGGCGCGCCCCGTCCTCCTCGTGCTCCTCACCCAGACCCTCCTCCGCCACGTCGAGGCCGCGATGGCGCTGGAGCTGGACGAGGCCGCCCTCACCCCAGCCACCGCGACGCCAGCGCCCCAAGATCCCGATCCGCCGGAAGGGTGACCGCCGCCTCGACAGGCGCGCCCCGGCGCAGCCGACCGACCACCCGCGGCGGCAGCGGCGCCTCGCCGCCCGGCCCCGCCACGATCCCACGCCTCAGGTCCAGCCGCAGCCAGGCGCCCGGCTGGAGCGACGCGAGCGCCCCGGCGGCGTCTGCCCGCGTCTCCAGCGCGGCGGCGCCCAGCGCCAGCGCCACGGCCTCGGCCTCCAGCGCCGACTCCCCGGGGTGCAGGTCGGGTCGCTCGGCCAGGAGGCGCGGCGGCGGCTCATCCAGCGGGTCGTCGTCGTCTGGCAGGGCGCCCAGGGCGCCCAGCTCCAGCAGGCGCATCCACCGCGCCGGGCGCGCCGTGTCGGGGTGGAGGCTGATCTGGAGGAGGGCGCGGTGCTCCTGCCACCACCGGCGCTCCAGCGCCGCGCAGACCTCCGCGCCCAGCGTCGCCTCCCAGCTCACCACCCCCGCCTGCGCCCGCAGCAGCGCATCCTCACCCCAGAGCCTCGCAAGCGCCTGACCTACAAGAACAAAGGGCATCCATCCAGCCAGCGGAGAGGGCCGCGCCGGGGGCGCCAGCACCGCGTCTGGCAGGAGGCGGAGCCCCAGATAGCCCGCGATGGCCTCGTCGAGGTAGGGGAAGAGGGCGTCGCGGCGTCGCCCCATGTGCCCCAGCTCGTGCAGCCAGGCGCCCGCCAGCCAGCGATCCCAGACCGGGGCGGGGTCGGCGCCCGCCTGGGCGGCGATGAGCGCAGGCCGCGCGCCATAGAGCAGTAGCATCGGCAGCGAGCGAACGAAGCTGGTGGGCGGGTAGAGGTCGCAGCCCAGCGCCTGCGGCGACTCC
>CAUJGC010000032.1 GCA_963169075.1 Myxococcota bacterium | reverse complement strand
CCGCCCGGGCCCCCCCCCGCCGCCCCCCCCCCCCCCCCCCCCCCCGCGCCCCCCCCGGGCCCGGCCGGGGCCCCCCGCCAGCGGAGGAGGTGCTGGTGGATGTCGTCGGCGCTGGGGAAGTAGGGGAGGGCGGCGCTGGCGCCGTGGAGGAGGAGCGGGGTCACGCGCTGGCGCGGGGTGCCCAGGAGGAGGATGGGCAGCTCGAAGAGAGGGTGGTCGCGGCGGAGGAGGTCGAGGAGGTCCGGCGTGGCGAGGTCGTCGGTGAGGAGGACGGCCCGCGGGGGGGCGGGGGCGTGCAGCGCGACCAGGGCCTCGTGGGGTGAGGCGGCGTGGAGGACGTGGTGGGCGGGCTGGAGTCGCTCGCGGAGCCGCGCGGCGCGCTCGGGGTCGGGGTCCAGGAGGAGGAGCTGTGGCGGTGGCGGCATGGCGTCAGGGCGGGGAGAGGTTCAGCGTGGCGAGCCCGTGGCAGGTGAGGGCGACGTGGCCTGGTCCGGGGGTGTCCAGGGCGATAAAGGCGTTTACGATCAAGGGTTTGAAGAGGAGTGAGCCCGGGGTGTGGCCGGCGGTGCGCAGCTCGGTGAGCGCGGGCGGGGTGAGGTCGAGCCAGACCGGGCGGGGGTGGTCCTCGGGGGTGAGGCGGGCGAAGGTGTGCCGGTCGCGCTCCAGGAGGAGGTTGGGGGTGCCGCGCCAGGGCAGCGGGGTGCGGAGCGCCGGCCCCTGCTGGCGCTGGAGGGCCCGGTCGAGGGCCTGGGGGTCGTCGGCGCGGTGGGCGGGGCAGGCGCCGAGGCTCTGGAGGGCCCACTGGTTGTAGCGCTCGGTGTAGTCCTCGAAGTTGACCCGGGCGATGGCGGCGCGGAAGGCGGCCTCGCTGGGGAAGGGCCGCTCGTGGTGGTCGAACTCGTCCACGGCGACGCTGTAGAACACGCCGTCGCGGTAGGCGTACCCTTCGCCGGAGCGCCCCCGGGCGATGTGCTCGCCGCCGCGCTGGCGGAGGTTGGCGACGACGCGGTCGATGTCCTCGGGGGAGAGGCGGAGGAAGTCAGGCGAGGTGGTCATGGCGGCGCCGGGGTGGGGGGTGGGTGGTCATGGGGTGGACCCCTGCGGGGGAGTATAGCGCGGCGATCCACGGTGAGGGTGGGTAAAAGTGGTGCAGGGATCGGGGTGTGCTAGGGTGGGTTGGGGCGGACCTTGGGTCTTGACGTTGATTCAGTCGTTGTGTAGTGTTCAGGTTCCGCTGGGGTGCGCGGGCGGGTCGTGGGTCGAGACGTAGCAGGAGGCGAGCGAGGGCATGGTCGAGAAGATCGAGGTGATAGCGCTGCACGAGAAGGCGCGGGAGAGCTACCTGAACTATGCCCTGAGCGTGATCACGAGCCGCGCGCTGCCGGATGTGCGGGACGGGATGAAGCCGGTCCAGCGGCGCATCCTCTACGCGATGTATACCAACCTGAAGCTTATCCACACGGCCAAGCCGCGAAAGTCGGCGCTGGTGGTGGGTGAGGTGATGGGTAAGTACCACCCGCACGGGGATCAGGCGATCTACGACGCGATGGTGCGCATGGCGCAGCCCTTCTCGCTGCGCTACCCGCTGGTGGAGGGGCAGGGGAACTTCGGGTCGCTGGACGGGGACGCGGCGGCGGCGATGCGCTATACGGAGGTGCGGCTGGAGTCGATGGCGAGCGAGCTGATCGCGGAGATCGGCAAGCAGACCGTGGACTTCCAGACGAACTACGACGGCCAGCACGAGGAGCCGGTGGTGCTGCCGGCGCAGCTGCCGAACCTGCTGCTGAACGGCGCGACGGGGATCGCGGTGGGGATGGCGACCAACATCCCGCCGCACAACCTGCGGGAGGTGGTGCGGGCCTGCGTCGCGCTGATCGAGCGTCCGGAGTCGAGCGTGGCGGACCTGATGCGCCACATCAAGGGGCCGGACTTCCCGACGGGCGGCGTGATCCAGAGCAGCGAGGCGGAGCTGGCGGAGATCTATGAGACGGGCCAGGGCTCGGTGAAGATCTGCGGCGAGTGGACGGTGGAGACGCTGGACAAGCGCAAGCGGGCGCTGGTGATCAAGAGCGTGCCGTTCACGGTGAACAAGGCGACGCTGGTGGAGAAGATCGCGGAGCACATCACGCAGAGCAACGTCCCGCAGCTGCGGGACGTGCGGGACGAGTCCACCGATGAGGTGCGGATCGTCTGCGAGCTGGCGCCCGAGGCCAGCGCGGAGGCGGCGGCGGCCTATTTGATGAAGCATACGCCGCTCTTGATGAAGTTCCATGTGAACCTGACGTGTCTGGCGCCGACGGAGAATCCGCTGGTGCGGGTGCCCGCCCGGCTGAACCTGAAGGAGATGCTGCGCTATTTCCTGGACTTCCGGCTGGAGGTGGTGACGCGTCGGCTGGCGTATGAGCTGGAGCGGCTGCGCCGCCGGATCTTCCTCCTGGAGGGCTTTGCGAAGATCTTCGACGCGCTGGACGAGGCGATCGCGCTGATCCGGGGCTCGGAGGGTCGTGCGGACGCCCAGCGTCTCTTGATGGCGCGCTTTGCGCTGGAGGAGGAGCAGGCGGAGGCGGTGCTGGAGACGCGGCTCTACCGTCTGGCGAAGCTGGAGATCCAGGCGATCCGCGAGGAGCTGGCCGCGCTGCGCGCGGAGGCGTCCCGGCTGGAGGGGCTGCTGGGGGACGAGGAGGCGCGCTGGCGCCTGATCCGCGAGGAGCTGCAGGGGCTCGACAAGCACTACGGTGACAAGCGGCGCTCGACGCTGGGGAGCGCGGAGGAGCCGAAGGACTTCTCGGCCCGCGACTACATCGTGGACGAGGAGACGTTCGTCATCGTGACGCGGGACGGGTGGGTGAAGCGGCAGCGCTCGTATCAGGGGCTGGAGAAGATCCGTGTGCGCGAGGGCGACGCGCTGGGCTGGGTGCTCCCGGCGACGACGCGTCAGACGGTGATCTTCTTCACCGATCGCGGCAAGGCCTACACCGCGCTGGTGGACAAGGTGCCGGCGACGGCTGGATACGGCGACGCTATCCAGACACACTTTGATTTCTCAGATGGAGAGCGCGTGGTGGGGGTGATCTGCGCGGACCCGCGCTGTCTGCCGGCGGTGGCTTCGGCGGAGGTGGCGGGGGTGTGCGCGGAGGACCCGGCGGGTCCGTGGCTGGTGGCGCTGACGCGGTGCGGTAACGCGGTGCGGATGGCGCTCCAGCCCTTCATGGAGCCGAGCACGGTGGCGGGGCGGACGTATGTGCGGCTGGCGGACGAGGGGGAGGACGGCGTGCTGCGGGCCTTCCCGTGCGGCGGCGGCGAGGAGGTGTGCCTGGCGACGTACCTGGGGCGTGTGCTGGTGTTCCAGGCGTCGGAGATCAATGTGTTCAAGGGGGCGGCGCGGGGTGTGTCCGCGATCCGCCTGGAGGAGGGGGACAGCGTGCTGGACTTCGCGCTGGCGCGCAGCGGCGAGGGCGGGCTGGAGATCGAGACGAGCTTTGGTCGTCGGGAGGTGGTGCGCGCGTCGAAGTTTGGCCTGGGCGGTCGCAACAAGAAGGGGCGCGCGCTCTTGAAGCGGGGTCACCTGGTGGTGGTGCCGCCGCCTGTGGTGGAGTTCCGCCCGCAGGAGGAGCGCCCGGCGGGCCGCGAGGGCGGCGGCGGTGAGGGCGGCGGTGAGGGCGGCGGCGGTGAGGGGGACGGTGAGGGCGGTGGTCGAAGCGCGGAGATTCTGCATCAGCTGAGCCTGCTGGCGGAGGGTCGCCCGGTGTTTGTGCCAGGCGAGGGTCCGGGTCCGGGGTCGCAGGCTGAAGGTTGAGGCGAGCGGAGCATGAGGAGGGAGGAGCGATGACGACAGGGAGCTACACCGCGCAGGACATCACGGTCCTGGAGGGTCTGGAGGCGGTGCGCCGCAGGCCTGGGATGTACATCGGGGGGACGGGGAAGGACGGGCTGCACCACCTCCTGTGGGAGATCGTGGATAACGCGATGGACGAGGCGATCAACGGCCACGCGTCCACGATCGAGGTGATGTTGCACGCGGACGGGACGACGGTGGAGGTGTCCGACAACGGGCGCGGGATCCCGGTGGACATCCACCCGAAGGAGGGTCGCTCGGCGCTGGAGCTGATCCTGACGACGCTGCACGCGGGCGGCAAGTTCGATCAGAACAACTACAAGACGGCGGGCGGCCTGCACGGCGTGGGCTCCAGCGTGGTGAACGCGCTGAGCGAGGAGTTTGTGGCGACGATCCGCCGCGACGCCTCGACGTGGCAGCAGCGCTATGTGCGCGGTGCGCCGCAGGCGCCGGTGGAGCGGATCGGAGACGGGCAGGGGACGGGGACGTCGATCCGCTTCCGGCCCGACGGCCAGATCATGGAGACGACGGTGTTCGACGCGGAGGTGATCCGCGAGCGGCTCCAGGTGAAGGCGTTCCTGACGCGCGGCGTGCGGATCGTGTTCCGGGACCGCGTCGGCGGGACCTACCACGAGTTCAAGCACACGGGCGGCGTGGTGGATTTTCTGGCGTTCATCCTCGACGAGGAGGACATGGACGCGGTCCACGATCAGCCCTTCACGCTGGACGTGGACGCCGAGGTGCGGATGGAGCTGGCGCTCCAGTGGACGGAGGGGACGCAGGAGTCGCTGCGCTCGTTTGTGAACGGCATCCCGACCCGCGACGGCGGGACGCACGAGGGGGGCCTCCGCGACGGCGTGATCAAGGCGGTGCGCTCCTACATCGACGCCCACGATCTCCTGCCGAAGTCGGTGAGCATCACCAGCGAGGACATCCGGGAGGGGCTGGTGGGTGTGTTGAGCCTCTACATGTCCGATCCGCAGTTCCAGGGCCAGACGAAGGGTCGGCTGAACAACCCGGAGGTGCGCTCGGTGGTGTCTTCGCAGGTGAAGGTGGCGCTGGAGCAGTTCCTGCACACGCACCACAACACCATCGGGCAGCAGGTGGTGGCGCGGATCATCCAGGCGGCCAAGGCGCGCAAGGCGTCGCGGGCTGCGGTGGCGCAGGTGGTCCAGCGCAAGCGCCCTGTGTCGCGGCGGCTGAACCTGCCGGGGAAGCTGGCGGACTGCGCCTCCAGCGATCCGGCGGACAGCGAGCTCTTCATCGTCGAGGGGGACTCCGCCGGCGGCTCCGCCAAGCAGGGTCGCCACCGCGAGACGCAGGCGATCCTGCCGCTGCGCGGCAAGGTGCTGAACGCGGAGCAGGCGACGGCGAGCAAGGTCATGCAGAACAAGGAGCTGCAGGACATCGTCTCGGCGCTGGGGTGCGGGCTGGGGACCTCGTTCAATATAGAAAATCTAAGGTATCACAAGATCATTCTGTTGATGGACGCGGACAGCGACGGGCACCACATCGCGACGCTGCTCCTGACCTTCTTCTACCGCTACCTGCCGGAGCTGATCCGGCGGGGTCATGTGTTCCTGGCGCAGCCGCCGCTCTACAAGGTGACGGTGGGGCAGGAGACGCGGTGGGCGCTGACGGATCGTCAGCGGGATCAGCTCCTGGCGCGGATGGAGAAGAAGGGCGCGAAGGTGGACATCCAGCGCTTCAAGGGGCTGGGTGAGATGATGCCGAAGACGCTCTTCGAGACGACGCTGGACCCGACCCGGCGCATCCTGCTCCAGGTGGCGATCCCGGAGGAGGCGGCCCTGGAGACGGAGCGCCTGGTGGGGGATCTGATGGGCAAGGACGTGGCGGCGCGCTTCGACTTCATCATGCACCACGCCAGCGAGGTGGAGGGGTTGGACATCTGAGGCGGGGCGGGCCAGGGGCGAGGTGCGCCCCTGGTCGCTGGGGCGCGGTGTGGGTGTGTTCTTTTTTTCAAGCATGTTCTTTTGCGTGGTGATAGGGTGCCTCCAGCCTGGGGCGTGGTGCTGCCGGGCGCGAGCGAGGCGATTGACCCGAGGAGCGGATGATGACGACCTACCATGCGTCGTGCCATTGCGGCGCGGTGAGCTACGATGTGGAGCTGGAGCTGGAGGGGCTGGCGACGTGCAACTGCTCGATGTGCGGCCGGAGCGGGGCGATCATGGCGTTTGTGCCGCGGGGGAAGGTGGAGAACCTCCAGGGGGAGGAGAAGCTGACGGATTACCAGTTTGGTAAGGCGTCGATCCACCACGCGTTCTGCTCGGTGTGCGGCGTGCGTCCGCTGGCGTGGGGGAAGGGTCCGGACGGGGCGGAGCACGCGATGGTGAACGTGCGCTGCCTGGAGGGCGTGGACGTCCACGGGCTGACGGTGGCGCACACCTACGACGGTCGGAGCCGCTGAGGCGCCGTGCGCCGGGGGGGCGCCCTCAGCGCAGCTCCAGGGTGCCGTCGTCGTCCTGCGCGGCGCGGGACTCCCAGAGGTCGCGGAGGTAGTTCTGATGGACGCGCCAGGGCGCGCGTCCGCCCTGCTTGGGCAGGAGGTGCCGCGCGCGCTGGACGTAGCCTGACTTCAGGTCGAGGATGGGGTGATCGGTGGGCTGCTCGCTGCGCCGCCGGGGCCAGCACTGGGTGTGCCCCTGTGCGTCCATGTGGTTGAGGATGCGACACACCAGCGCGCAGGTCAGCTCCGCGCGGAGGGTCCAGGAGGCGTTGGTGTAGCCGATGGTGACGGCGGCGTTGGGCACCTCGTCCAGCATGGCGCCGCGGTAGAGCATCCGCTGGGACGGGTCCACCGGAACACCGTCCACCTCCAGCGTCGCGCCCCCAAGCCAGAGGAGCTGGAGGCCCGTGGCGGTGACGATGAGGTCGGCGTCGAGGTGCTGGCCGGAGCGCAGCTGGATCCCCCCCTCGGTGAAGGTCTGGATGTGGTCGGTGACGACCTGGGCGCGCCCGCTGCGGAGGGCCTGGAAGAGATCGCCGTCCGGCACGAGGCAGAGGCGCTGATCCCAGGGCTTGTAGTCGGGGTGGAAGTGGCGCTCGACCTCGGCGCTGTCGCCCAGAGCCTCGCGGAGCTGCTCCAGGAGGAAGCGCTCGGCCTGGCGGGGGTGCTGCTGGGCGAGCCAGTAGAAGAAGACGCCGCCCAGGACGCTCTTCCACCGCCCCACCTCATGCACCGCCCCCGCCGGCAGCCTCCCGCGGAGCCAGCGCGCCACGCGATCCTCGCCGGGCTGCGAGATGACCCAGGTGGGCGTGCGCTGGAGCATGGTGACGCGGGCGCCGCGCTCCACCAGCGCCGGGACCAGCGTGACCGCGGTGGCGCCGCTGCCGATGACCACGACGCGCCTCCCCGCGACCTCCAGCCCCTCGGGCCAGCGCTGCGGGTGGATGACCTGGCCCGCGAAGCGGTCGGCGCCCGGGAAGTCCGGCGTGTAGCCCGCGTCATAGCGGTAGTAGCCCGAGCAACCCCAGAGGAAGGCGCAGGTGTAGCGCTCCGCCTCCTGGGTCTGCGGGTTGTGGACCTCGACGGTCCAGCGCCCCTCGGCGCTGGACCAACGGGCGGCGGTGACGCGGCGGCTGTAGCGGATGTGGGGGGAGACGCCACGCTCCTCCGCGCTCTCGCGGAGGTAGGTGAGGATCTCGCCGCCTTCCGCGTAGGTCCGCCCCCGGGTCCACGGCTTGAAGGAGAAGCCGAAGGTGAACATGTCCGAGTCGGAGCGGACGCCCGGATAGCGGAAGAGATCCCAGGTGCCGCCCAGCGTCTCGCGGGCCTCCAGGATCGCCCAGCGCTTCTGGGGGCAGCGCGTGTTGAGGTAGGCGCCTGCGGCGATCCCCGAGAGGCCCGCGCCGATGATCAGGACGTCGAAGTGTGCAGCGGTCATGGCGGCTCCGTGGCAGCGACCGGGCGCGCCGACGCGCCCGCCTGGAGGTTAGCACAGAGGCGCGCCGCCGGGTCAATCCGGGCGCGGGGAGCCCTGGGAACTTGACGGCCCACGGCGCCCGTGGAACCATAGCGAGGGAGTGTTCAGGGAGCCTGGGTGCCCGCGCGATGGAGCGTCATGCCGCAATCTTCCGTCCTGATCATCGACTCCGACACCGCCTGCGTCGAGGCGCTCGGGGCGGCCTTCCAGGCTGCGGGGGTCCAGGTCCACTCCGCTGGAGACGGGCACCTGGGCGCGCAGATGGCCGTGCGACTCTACCCCAACGTCATCATCCTGGCGGTGGAGCTGCCCGGGGTGAGCGGCTACAGCGTCTGCCAGAAGCTCAAGCGGACCCAGCAGACCGCCGATCTGCCGATGGTGCTGATCTCGTCCACCGCCTCGGCGGAGAGCTTCCGGCAGCACCAGCAGCTCCGCACGCGGGCCGAGCACTACCTCCACAAGCCGGTGGACCCGGCGGCGCTGGTGCAGCTGGTGGCGCCCTACCTCCCCGATGTGGCCCCGCCTGCGGACGACCAGCGCGCCACAGGCCAATTCACCGCGCTCTCGCGGGAGCTTGGGGTGGCGCTGGACGCCTTCCTCGACAACATCGAGGAGGGTGAGCCCTGGGGGGTGGAGGTCGAGGGGCTGGAGGAGGTGCCCGCCGAGGCGCCCCCCGCCGCTCCCGCCGCCGTCGAGGCGCCGGCGCTGGAGGTGACACCTCCCCGGCCGCCGTCCCGCCCGGTCTTCGCGCGCCCGGCCCCTGGGGCGGTGGGCTCGCGCCCCGCGCCCGCGCCGGCCCAGCGCACCCAGGACCTCCCGGTCCTGAGCCGCCCCCGCGCCGAGGTGCCGGGGCTCCAGCGCCCCGGTGACGCGGCCTCGGGCGGCTCCGAGACGAGCAGCGGGCAGGCCGTGCGGGGCGCCAACCAGCGCACCCTCCCGCCGCCGCCTGCGGCGGGCGGCTCGCTGCGCCTTGAGGTCAACATCCTCATGGCGCAGATCGAGCAGCAGGAAGAGAGCGCCCGCGAGCTGCGCCGCACCCTCAAGGCCAGCGAGGCCAGCGCCGAGGATCTGCGGCAGCGCCTGGAGGTTCAAGCCCAGCTCAACCAGCGGCTTGAGGCGCGGCTGGCGGAGCGGGACGATGAGCTGGCGCGCCTGCGCCAGGAGCGCGACGAGTTGCTCCAACGCGCCAACGCGGCGCCGAGCGAGCCGGTCAAGGTGGAGACGGGAGAGCAGGAGCGCGCCGAGGCGCGCCGGGCGCACGAGGCGCTCGCCCTCCTGCAAGAGCGCTGGGACGCGCTGGAGGCGCGCGCTGCGGCGCTGGAGGACGAGCTGACCTCGCGACGCGAGGCCTGGAGGGAGGAGCGCGAGGCCATGGCTGAGACACAACAACGACTCTCTGAGATGGTCGCGGAGCTTGAGCGCCGCGCCGAAGAGGCGCGGACCGAGCGCGACGCCCTCCGCCTGGAGCTGGAGACGACGCAGGCCGAGCGGAGCCGCCTCCAGCGCGAGGTGGAGGACGCCGCCGAGCGCTCCTCCGCCGGGGACGAGGCGATCCTGGCCCTCCAGCGGGCCAACGTGGACGCCCAGCGCCGGATCGAGCGCCTGGAAGGCGAGGTGGAGGAGGTGCGCGGCGCCTCGCGCCGCGTCGAGTCCCAGGCCTCCCGCCTGGACACGCTCCTCACCGAGCAGGCCACGACCTACCAGGGGCGCCTCGAAGCCCTCCAGGGCGCCTTCGAGGCGCTGACCGCCGCCCACAGCGTCGCGCTGGACAACCTCCGCAGCGTCCGGGGGCACGCCGAGACGCTGGAGGAGCGCCTCTTCATGGCCTCCGAGGTGATCGGGCGCGTCGCCGGGCTGGTCGAGCAGGTCACCGGCTCCATCCAGAGCCACCGCGCCGACGTCGAGCTGCCCACCCTCCCCGAGCTGGAGGAGATCCCCCAGGTCCCCTTCCCCGAGCTGCCCCCCCTCCCCCCCGTCCCCCACGCAGGCGCCTGGCGCGCCTGGGAGGTCGATCCTGCCGACGCGCCCTCGCCTGAGGCTCCCCCCCTCGACGCCGAAGCCCCTTCGGTCGAGGAGCCCCCCGCCGATGAGCCTTCGGCCGAGGAGCCCCCCGCCGAAGAGCCTTCGGAGGCCGCCGCCGAAGAGGCTGCTGCCGAAGAGGCCGCTGCCGCGGAGTCAACGGCTGAGGAGCCCGCCGTCGAGGACGACGAGGCCGCCGAACCCGAGGCCGCCGAGCCCGAGGCCGCCGCTGAAGAGCCTGCGGAGCCCGCCGACGACGAGGACGAGGCCGCCGCTGAGGGAGAAGCTGCCGACGAGGCCGCCGCCGAGGAGGAAGGCGAGGCGTCGAGCGAGGACGGGGAGGCGTCGAGCGACGACAGCGCGGACTCGTCCAGCGACAGCGGCTCGGGCGCGTCGAGCGATGGCGAGGCGTCGTCGGAGGCCGCGGAGCCGAGCGGCGAGGAGGAGCTGGCGGCGGTGCTGGACGAGATCGGGCCGATCTCGACGCTGCACATCCCGCCGCCCGAGGAGAACGGCGACGCGATTGAGGAGCTTGGCGAGGGGCTGCTCCTGGACGAGCTGCCCGACGCGGGGCTCTTCGACGAGGTGGACGCAGGCTCCAGCGCGGAGCTGATGGACATCTCGCTGGTGGAGCTGGACGACGCGGCAGGGCCCGAGGGCGCGCCCCTGGAGCCCGAGCCCGCGCCCGAGGAGCCGATCTCGGGGAGCCTGAAGGCGGCGGAGGACGAGCTGGACAACGCGCTGGAGCTCTTCGCGTTCGACGCGCTGCTGGAGGAGCCGAAGAGCTAGCCCCACGAGCCGATCATAGCCTCGGGGACTCTCATCGAGGAAGACGCGGTCACACACCTCACGAGGCGACTCCATCGCGTCGTGAGGTGTCGCTCTGCGCTGTGCAACTCAAACAAAGTTCGGGATTTGTCACGTCAAGCATTGACTCTGCTGGCAGAGTGATCCATGCTCTCATTTCGTGGTCGCTTGAAAGGCCTCCTTCATTGATTCAAGCACGGACATCACCTATGCAGAACACTACCCCCCCCCCCCCCCCTGATTCGAGAAAGCTGAAGCCTCTGATCTTGACGCTGCTTCTGGGCTTCGCCCTGAGCGTGTTGAGCGGTCCCCCGGTGGAGGCCACCACGCTGCTCCACCTCAACGCGGATGACCTCCTGGCGCGCGCGGGGCTCGTGGTGGAGGGCACGGTGAGGGAGGTGACCGTGGATCCCGGAGACGCGGATAATCTCCCAACCACAACCTTTCTGCTTTGTGATCTCGCTGTCCTTGTAGGCGACCCCGCAGAGGTGAGCTGTTTGCCGATCACGGTGCCCGGCGCAACCATCGAGGGTCGCACCGGTGGCTTTGTGGGGATGCCCATGCTGACCCCAAACCACCGCTATCTGCTCTTTTTACGTCGCGCTCCTCTCTACACATCTCCCTTCGTTGGCTGGTGGCAAGGCGTCTTCCGCGTCGTGGAGGGGGATCATGGCGCCGCTATCCTCAGCTCCTCTGGCTACCCTGTGGAGGACATCGACGAGCACGGTGAGATCCGCACCCACCGCGAAGGGCGCCTCGTCGAGACACCCACAGGGTCCCTGCGTATCGTCTCTGACGAAGCCGTCACCCCGCTCGACGAGACCGACGCCGCTGCTCTCTCCATCACTCGCGATGCCTTCGCTCAACAGCTCCTCCAACGTGCTGAGCTCCTCCAGCGCAGCGGACGCCCCGTCCCCGACAAGCTCCCTCAACGCTGGAGCGTTCGGCGCGAACGAAGGCCTGAGGTTGTCGCCCCGGTGAACCTGAACGAGATGGAGGTGCAGCCATGAACAAGGTACAGATTGCTACCCTCTGGAGAGGGTTTACCGGGATCTTGATGGGGATCGTCCTGATGTTCCCGAGCGGCGCAGAAGCCTACTCCTACCTCACATGCAACGCAGAGTGTTGGCTCTGCGATGATGTCCATGGCCCTGTGCGCTGGTATGGAAACCCCGTGTTTGATGTGCACACAGGCACCCTGGGCTCAGGAACGTCATGCAGTGAGTGGACTGCGTCCACCTTCAGAAATGACTTCAACTGTGCGTTAAAGGCGTGGTCGGACATTGGAAGCTCCTATCTGGCTCCTACCCAACGTAATGATAGTTACTTTGAGATTGATGACTCTTCAGATGAAAATGACGTAGCTTTTCTGTCGTCTGCATATTTCGATGCCGAAACCATTGCCGAGACGTGGAACCAAAACACATGCACATGTTGCTTCAATCCGACGATCGATGAGTCCGATATCGGGTTCAACTCAGGCTATGCTTGGGTTATGGGGCCTGTTGCACCCTCGGCATACAACTATGTCGGGAGCAGACCAGCATTTCGTGCTATAGCCTTACATGAGATTGGGCATGCATTAGGCTTGAATCACGAGACATCTGATCTTGCTATAATGAACAAACAACCTCCTAATGGGGGATGGTACTTGGGTCAGGGTCATAGTGGAAATACGCAATATTATGGGCGCATATGGCCCCACGCTGATGATGCACAGGGCGCTCACTACCTCTATCCAGCAACAAACATCGGGAGAGATCTGGCGATGTCCAGATCTAAGATCCTTCCGACTGGAGGAGTGGTAGATTTGCATTATGCTGAGCCTGGAACTCTTTGTCCCGGTGAAGATATAACTATCGAGCATACATATGAAAATCGAGGAAATGAACTTGTGAGTACAGTTATTTTTTTCTATTTATCAGAAAACAAAAACATAACAACTAGTGATGTGGCGTCTCCTAGTGTTCTTTATGTCAATTTGCCGGCATACTACGCTCGCACTGTAGTCTCTCACTTTCAGGTACCATCAGGGCTCCCTCCTGGTCTTTATTATGTGGGAGCTATAATTGATCCTAATAACACGCTGGTATCTGAGCAGGATGAATTTCAAAATAACAGGTTGCAGGTCTATGCTTCTACTGACTACAGTGATACGATTCTGATTAAAAGTCCAAGTCAATGTCCATAGGGGTTAATGATGAAACCATCGAGTATCTTGCGCGCCGCAGGGCTTCTGGCGGTGCTTGGCGTGGCCTGCGCCTCCGCAGAGGATTCAGGTGATGAAAACGCAGTAGTTCTTCGCAACCCCCAAGATACACAGACAGGGGTGCTCCTGGTGGACGGCGAAGAGGTCCCTGTGACCGTCACCGCCTCCTGGTCTGTCAGCTCGGCATGTGGCTCGCAGCTTGGAATTCTTCGTGTGGGGTTGTTCTATGTCGACGATCCACTTCGTGTGGTGGGTATTACGCTCCCCTTCGATGGGGAGCACATGCCCGAGCGGGTGGAGTTTGGCCAGCCTGGATACCCTTGCCCCATAGGGGGGGAGCCCTCCATCCGACCGGTGGAGCTGCTGTCTGGTGGCGACCCCCCCAACCGTTTCTACGCCGAGTCGGGGACGCTCACGCTCTCCACGACGCTCACCAGCGACACGACCTTCTCGATCTCTGCGACGCTGACGGATGTGGTGTTGTTCAATCGGGACACCGAGGAGACGATGACGATCTCGGGGACTTTCTCCGAGGAGGGCGCTTTGATCGAGCGCTATGGGGTGGGTCCGGAGCTTTGAGGGAGCGCGGGCTGCTCGCCCTGGTCCACCTCGCGGAGGGCGGCGTCGAAGGCGGCGTAGAGGCGCTCGGCGTAGCCGTCGTCGCCTTCGAGGGCGGCGGCGAGCTGCTGGGTGAGGGAGGCGACGGCGGGTGAGTCGCGGAGGGCGCGCTCATCGAGGGGGGCCTCGCCTTCGGGGCGCTTGCGGCTGAAGCCGACGCGGCCGAGGAGGCGCCCGACGCTGGCGGCGGCCTCCTGGATGAGGACGCGGCTGCCGGCGAAGAAGCGCCGGAGGACGGCGTTGAGGGCGCCGCTGTCGGTGCGCTGGAGGGTGAGGTGCATGGCGCGGTTGAAGCGGATGGCGGCCTCGGTGCCCTGGGCCAGCTCGCGGGGGGAGAGGTGCTTGCGGTCGAGGGCGTAGCGGAGGAGGAGGCCCTGGTGGAGCAGCTCGGCGGTGAGGTCGGCGCTCTCTTTGACGGCGAGGAAGTAGAAGACCTTGCGGAAGATCTTTTTGAGGGGGTAGAGGAGGACCATCGAGCAGCAGGTCCACCAGGCGGAGCGTGCGGGGGCGCGGAGGAGGGCGTCGAGCTGCTCGGAGGTGGGGGTGACGCCAGCGGAGGCGAGGAGCTTGCGGGCCTGGTAGCGCTGGACGAAGCGGACGGCGAGGTCGTCGATGAAGGGGATGGGGGAGAGGGGGCAGAGTCCGCCGAGGAGGCTGGTGAGGAGCACGAGGCTCAAGGCGTCCGCGCGAGGGTCCGCAGGGGTTGACGCGGGGGTGCGGTCGAGTTCATCCATGGGGGTGAGGCTCCTCGGGTGAAGGAGAGGGACGCGCAGCCAGGACCGAACGGATGGAAGCATCGACGACGGCAGAAAGTCAACGCAGCGTGGGTCCGCGGCGGCCGCTCCTGGTCTTCGCGCTGGGGTGCGGCGCGGGGATGCGCTTCCGGGGTGCGTTGGCGCGCCAGATCACCGACGATCTGGCGCAGGCCTTGAGCCGCTTCCCGACGCTGGCGGCGCGCCCGATGCATTTGATCGAGGGGGAGGCGCCCGCGATCCTGGACCCCAACCTGGCGGAGGACGCCGAGGTGACGCAGGTGGAGGAGGGTGCGTCGGGTCCGCGGCTGCGCTTCGTGCTCTATGCGTCGCTGCCTGCGGACGCGGTGGTGCGCGAGCTGACCCGTGCGTCGGGGCATCGGCTGGCGTTGAGCGGGCGGCTGGTGATCGACGGGGACGCGGTGGATCTGGCGTTGAACCTGTGGGATGTGGGGCCGCCGAACCTGCTCTGGTGCCGGGTCTTCTATGGGCGGCTGGGTGAGCTGGCGTCGCTGGTGGCGGAGGCGGCGGGGGATCTGGCCTTCGCGTTGGAGGACCCTGCGGCGGTGACGCGCGCGGAGGCGGTGTCGCGTGCGTCGTCGTCGCTGGGGGTGCCCTCGACGGAGGCGTGGAGCGCGCTGGCGAGCGTGACGGAGCGGCTGCGTCGCGCGGCGCTCTATCCGGAGGAGCCGCTGCGTCACGGGGAGATCGCGCGCGGGCTGGTGGCGACGATCCGTCAGGCGCCGGGCTGGGAGACGCCGCGGCTGCTGCTCCTGGAGCACGGTCTGGAGCGGCTGGCGGCGCAGGATCAGGGCTACGCGGCGGCGCTGCTGGAGTCGGTGGGGCGCGCGGGGGTGTCGGGGCTGCTCCTGGACCTGCTCCAGCTGGAGGCGCTTCTGGTGCTTGGGGAGCGGGATGACGCAGCGCGTCATCTTCGCCTCGTCGAGGAGCGGTGGCCGGGCGACCCGCGGGTCGCGGAGGCCCGCGCGCGGCTGGAGGCGCCTGCGTCGTGAGCGATCCCGTCGAGGCAGGGCGTGTCGAGGGGCTGGCGGTGGAGGGGGTCGGCTTCCAGGGGGAGGGGTGGGCGCGGCTGGAGGCGCTGGGCTTCCTCTCGATCCCCCACGCGTGGCCTGGGGACGTGGTGGACGTGCGCCACGGCGCGCCGCGTCGGGGCCGCGCCTGGGCGGAGGTGGTGGCCTGGCGCGCCCGGAGCCCGGAGCGGGTCGATCCGGCGTGCGCCGACTACGACCGATGCAGCGGGTGCGCGCTGCGGCATGTCGCGCTGGAGCGTGAGCTGGCGTGGAAGGCGTCGGAGGCGTGCGCGATCCTGGCGCGCTACGCGCCGTCGGCGCCGCCGGTGGAGCTGGACGTGGTGGACGCGGGGGTTCGGTCGGGGCACCGGGCGCGGGGGCGCTTCGCCTGCGCGGTGGAGGGCGGCGCGGTGCGGCTTGGGCTGCGGGCGATCACGCTGGAGCGGGAGATCCTGGATCTGCGGGGGTGTCCGGCGCAGAGCGCGCGCTTTCTTGAGGTGATCCAGGCGCTTGGGGCTGCGCTGGACGCGGCGCCTGCGGTCGCGGCGTCGCTTCGGGCGGTCGAGGTGCGGACCGGGGCCGACGCGGCGGCGCTGGCGTGCCTGGCAGTGGAGGCCGATCCCGCGGCGGCGGCGGCGTTGGAGGCGCTGGCGACGGCGGCGCTGGCGCCGCTTGGGGTCCGCGTCGCGCTGGAGATCGAAGGTGAGGAGGCGGCGGAGCCGCCGCCGTCGCTGCCCATCGCGCTCTCGGGCTGGGGGGTGACGGTGCAGGCGCCGCGGACCTCCTGGGTCCACGCGACGCCGGCTTGCGGCGAGGCGATGGTGGGGTGGGTGGTGTCGCGGCTTGGGGGGCGTCGTCGGGCGGCGGCGCTGGATCTCTGCGCGGGGGTGGGGACGGTGACCGCCCACCTGGCGCAGCGTGCGGCGCGGGTGCTGGCGGTGGACGCGGATCATCGGGGGCTCGCGGCGCTCCAGGCGGCGGCGCATGAGGCGGGGGCCGCGCACGTCCAGACCCGCGCGGGTCGCGCCGAGGTGATCCTCCGGAAGCTGCGGGCCGCCGGTGAGCGCGGGCTGGAGGTGGCGGTGATCAACCCGATGCGGCTGCCGCTGGGCGCGGCGACGCTGGAGCACCTGGCGCCGCTGGGCGTGCGCGAGATCATCTACCTGGGCCCTGCCGCCGTCTCGGCGGCGAAGGATCTGGAGGCGCTGCATGGGGCGGGCTACCTGCTCCAGCGGGCGGCGGTGTTGAACCTCCACCCGGGGACGGCGCATTTTATGTTGGGGCTTCACCTCCGCTGGGGCGACGACGTTGACTTTGAGATCATTAAAGGATAAATTTTAATGAAAATATATACAAAAACAGGTGATGACGGCACGACAGGGCTCTTCGGCGGCGGTCGCGTCCGCAAGGACGACCTGCGGGTGGAGACCTACGGGACCGTGGACGAGCTGAACGCGATCCTCGGCGTCGCGCGGGCTGCCGGTCAGGACGCGGCGCTGGACGCGATCCTGGGTGAGCTGCAGCACGATCTCTTCGTGGTCGGCGCGGATCTGGCGACCCCGCTGCGCCCCGAGGGCGACAAGCCCTGGGTGCAGCGCCTCCCCGAGGGGGCCATCCAGCGCCTGGAGCAGCACATCGATCGCTGTGACGGGGAGCTGCCGCCGCTCAAGAACTTCATCCTGCCTGGTGGGACCGCCCAGGCGGCCCACCTGCACCACGCGCGGACGGTGTGCCGCCGGGCGGAGCGGCTGGTGGTAGGGCTCCAGGAGAGCGCCGCGCTCACCCCGTCGGTCCTGCCGTGGATCAACCGGCTCAGCGATCTCCTCTTCGTGCTGGGGCGCTGGGCCAACCACCGCGCCGAGGCCCCCGAGATCCTCTGGGCGCCGCGCGGCGCGGGGGAGAGCAGCGATGTGGTTTGAGCGCCTCCTCCTCCGCGAGCCTGAGGGCGTCATCGAAGAGGCGCAGGTGGGGGACACGGTCTTCACCGGCGCCAGCGTCCAGTGGGACACCCTCACCCGCGCCGAGCGGGCCTGGGTCGTCGAGCAGCTCCGGGCGGCGCGCGCGGCCTGGTGCCCGACGCCGCCCCCCGAAGCGGTGGGCTGGCGCCTGGAGGGCCAGCGTCAGGGCCGCGTCGCCGCCCTCTCGCTGGCGTGGTGCGGCGAGGACGGGGCGTGGCGTCCGGCCTCGCCTTGGGCGGAGCTGGGCGCGGACGCGCAGGCGCGGGTGAGCCAGCACCTCCAGGACGCGCTGGAGGCGGTCTATGCGCTCCTGGTCATCCATTGAGCAGCTGCTGCTGACGGCGGCCCTCCTTGGGGCGCTGGCCTGCGCCCGCGAGGGCGCGGGCCCGGCGGAGCCGACGCTACCGGTCTCGGCGCCGCCGCCGGTCTAGGCGGCGGCGCCGCCGCCGCGCCTGGACGTCGCGCGGCTGGCCTCGGCCTCCTGCGCGGCGCGGGAGCTGGCCCGCGTCGCCCCCGGCGCGCCGACCTCTCCCGCCTTCGTCGAGCGCTTCGGGGCCTGGCTCGACACGCGGGGCGTCGATCTCGACGGGCTCGCCCAGGACGCCGCCGCGCTGCGCCAGCACCCCGGACATGAGGCGGCCCTCCAGCGGGCCCTCCACGCCTGCGGAGGCCCCGAGGGCCTCCGCGCGGACGACCTCGCCTTGCTGGAGGCGCTCCGCCTCCGGCGCCAGCCCCTCCCGGCCGACCTCCCCGCGCTCTCCCCCGAGCAGGCCCGCTACGTCGAGCTGGCGGCGGCGCTCCTCTGCCTGGCCGCCGCGCCGCCGCCCCCCGATCTCCTGGCCCGACGCGCCGCCCTCCTCCGCGCGCACCACCTCACCGAGGCCGACCTCCTGGCTGCGCACGAGCGCTTCGGTCAGGAGCCTGCCGTCGCCGCGCAGCTGGCCGCTCCGCGGCCCTGCCCGCCGTGATGGGCGAAGCGTTGGACGCCTCGCCAAAGCGTGGTAGTCTCTCTCCTGTTCGGTCGGCGCGCGGCCTGCGCGCCTCGCCCAGCACCCACGGAGCCTGAGACATGAGCGACGCTGTGCCTGGAGGACAGGAGTGCCTCCGCTGTGGATCTCTCCTCCCCACCGAAGACGAGGGGATCTGCCCCACCTGCGGCTCCGAGTTCGGGCGCGCCACCATCGCGATGCCTGCGCTCAAGAAGCCCATCCTGCCCTCGGCGCCCGCCGCCAGCGCGCCGCTCCCTGCTCCGTCGATCGCTCCAGGCCCCATCGCGGCCACGCCTGCCAAGAATAACACCACGCTCTACATCGTCCTCGCGGTGATCGTCGTCCTGATCCTCGCGACGCTCGGCGCGATCCTCGCGCTGGTCTTCAGCGGCGACGCGCCGCCTGGGTGACCCCCCCGGGGCCGTAACGTCCAGCCCTCCGGGACTGGACGCACGGCCCCGGCCCCCCCCGTGACGGGGGGGCCCCGACCTCGCTCGCTGCGCTCGCCCGCCACCGACCCCAGCGACCCGTCGGTGCTCCCCCGGCATGGGGGGAGCCGGCTCCGTTCCGCCGCACGAGCGCAGCGAGGGCGGCGGTTACGGAGCCGAGGGGGTCGCGCTCAGCTCGCGCTCCAGGGGGGTGCGGAAGCGCGGGGTGATGGAGGCGCCGTCGAGCCACGCGGCGAGCGCGTCGGCGCGGTCCTGAATGGCGCGCCGCGCCTCATCGCCGGGGTCTTCCAGGAGCTTGAAGGCGACCTCGCCGCCGGGGCGTTGGGCCCAGCCGCCGACGATGCGGCCTGCCCACCAGACGGTGGGGCCGATGTTGCCGTTGGTGTCGTAGAGGGGACCGGCGTGGGGGCCAAGGTAGAAGGCGCGGTCCTTCCAGCCCATCGGCGTGGAGTCCAGGCCCGGCAGGAGGGCCGCGCAGGGCTCGGGGGCCTCCGGGGTGTCGAGGTCGTCGGAGAGGACGTAGCCCGTCTCGCCGTCGTCGAGGCGGACGAGGGTGGTCTGGAGCCTGGCGAGGGCGTCGCGGGTCTGCTTGAGGGTCCAGCCGCTCCACCAGCGCAGGTCGTTGAGGGTGGCGGGGCCGTGGGAGGCGAGGTAGGCGCGGAGGACCTCGGCGCTGGCGTCGTCGCGTGGGGGGAGGCGGAGGGGGGCGTCGAGCCAGGCGTCGGCGCTCACCCAGCGGTATTGGCTGGCGCGCCAGGTGCCGAGGGGGCGAGCGCGGACGATGCGGCCATCCATCGCCATGAGGAAGAGGAGGCGCGAGCCGACGGGGGCGCGCTGGGTGTGCTTGCCGCCGCCCAGCAGGATCTCGGTGCGGAGGAGGGGGAGGGCGTCCTGGAGGGCGGCGGTGGAGAGGGGCTCGTCGGCGCTGGCGAGGTGCGCGTTGATCTCGGCCTCGCGGGCGGCCATCCAGTCGGCGGGGGGCTCGGTGAGGACCTGGGCGAGGCAGCCCTCGATGCGTCGGCGCTCCTTGGCGGCGACGTCGGCGGTGGCGGCGGCCAGGATCGCGGGGGCGTGGCGCCGCTCGACGACGAAGAGGGTGCGCCGCATGGCGTGGAGGCGCCAGAGGGTGGCCTCGTCCGCGAGGGCGCGGTCGAGGTCTTCGGTCTGGAAGCCGGGGACGCGGGCTTGCAGGGCCAGGTGAGGGGTGATGGGGTCGCTGGAGTGGAGGGCCACCAGCGCGCGCACGGCCTCGTGGATCGAGGGGGCCTCCCGGGTGAGGTGGTGGCGGACGAGGAGGCGCCTCCGGCGGGCTTCGTCGGAGATGTGCTGAATTGATGTCATTTTTATATTGAATTGGATATGTATTGTATCAGCTCGTCGAGGCTGTCGAGGAGGGGGATCTGGTAGCGTTGGCAGACGATCTGGATGTTGCCGCGTCGCCAGAAGCCTTCGGGGCAGGCGACGCAGAGGGTGCGGGGGCGGGAGGCGGCGAGGAGGCCCAGCTCCAGGAGGGTGATGGGAGAGCGGGTGCGCGGGTCGAAGTAGACGAGGACCCAGGAGGCGCGCTCCAGCCCCTCCAGCTCCCACTCGACCTGGGCGCGGAAGTCGGGGTCGTCGATGTCCTGGCGCCAGTCGGCGTCCCAGGCGTCGCGTCGGGGGTTGAGGAGGGTGAGGTCGCGTCCGTGGAGGGCCTGGGCGACGCGCGCCTGCCAGGGCTCGGCGCGGTCCTGCTCGATGGAGCCTGCGAGGAAGAGGGTGGTGGTGAGGGTGTCCCAGGGGACGGGCTGGGGTGGGTAGAGGGTGCGGGTCATGGGGTGCTCTCCAGCTCGGGGTGGAACCAGGGCATGGCGTCTGCGGGGACGATGATGGAGCGGTAGAGGTACTCGGCGGCGCCGATCCCCATCTTGAGGAGGGGTCGGTCGAGGGGGCGCTGGAGCCACCTGGCGAGGGCGGTGGCGATGCGGAGCGCGGTGGCGACGGAGTGGTTGATGGTGCCCCAGGTGAAGGAGAGCTGCTGGGTGACGGGCGAGCGGTCGAAGGTGCTGTGGAAGCGGTGGCAGAGGTAGGCGCGGAGGAGGGGGTCGAGGTGTTGTGCGTGGGGCTCGAAGGTCTGCCGCCAGGCGGCGGCGTCGCGGAGGTGATCGGTGAGGGCGGCCCAGTCGGGCTGGTGCAGCTCGACGTCGAAGACGAAGCGGGCGTAGGCGGCGCAGGTCCTGGCGAGGAGGTAGCTGTCGTGGAGGGGGACGCAGCGGTCGAGGTAGCGCTCGAAGGGCTCGACGGGGTCGTCGTCGCGGGGCTCGAAGCGGATGGGCTCGGTGGCCTGGGCGAGCCGCGCGAGGGCGTAGTTGAGCCGGGCGAGGGTGTGGAGGGCGGGCTCCTGGCGGGTGTTGAAGGCGTGGAGGGCGCGCCTGCGGAGGTGGTCCACGTCGTCCCACTCCAGGAGGAAGTCGCCCAGGTGGACGGGGGGGACCTGGAAGACGCGGCGTGTGCGGAAGGCCATCTCGGAGTCGGGCGGTGGCTCGACGAGGGCCAGCTCGAAGGGGCCGGGCTCTTCGTCGAGGCGCCGGAGGACCTCGGGGCAGACGGCGTCGTAGTGCAGCTCCAGGCGATCACCGAGGCGCTGCGCGTGGACGGGGAACTCGCGGCAGAGCTTGGGGAGGACCTCGACGCCTTTGGCGCGCTGGAGTCCGCAGCCGCCGTCCTGGGCGAGGAAGGTGCAGACGCGGGCCTCGTCCTGGCTCTGGAGGCTGACCTCCTGGATGACGTGCTCTTCGTTGACGGTGACGTGCAGGGCGTCGATGAAGGTGTCGCGCTCGTCCGGGGTGTGGGCCTGGAGGAGCCGGACGAGGTCTTCGCCGTCGAAGGAGATGCGCCACTCGCGGCAGCAGCAGCCCTGGAGGTTACAGCGGTAGCGGAGCATGGCTTCGTGGAGCAGGACCTCGGTCACGTTCATCACTCCGGGGTGGGTGGGTTTCATGCAGCGTTTATGCAGCGTTTATGCAGTGCATATGCAGTGCATAGGTGCCGCTGCATGCTCAGTGGAGGCTCGGGGTGTGGGGTTGGACCCCCTCCGGGGTGACGGAGAAGAGGCGCCAGGTGAGGGGGTGCCGCTCGCGCTCAAAGCGCTCCAGCACGCGGCGCTGGAGCTGATCGAAGGCCTCCAGATCGCGGTCGGTGAAGGCGATGAGGAGGTCGCGGTTGGGGATGGCGATGTAGAGGCGTCCGGCCAGCTCGCGGTCCAGCTCGCGCCAGAGCTCGGTGAGGAGGATGCGGGTGGCGTCGTAGCCGTCGCGGGCCTCGAACATGTAGATCGCGTCGTCGTCGTCGAGGCGCTCGCGGAGGATGGGGATGTGGGAGGTCCGCAGCTCCAGGTTGGTCAGGGCCAGCTCGCGGGCCTCCTCCGGCGAGAGGTCCCAGCGCTGGAGCGTGTCGGGGGCCAGGGTGGCGACGCGGTGGGGGGACTCGACGACGAGGCCGATCTCCAGGTCGTGCCCCAGCGGCACGGCCAGCGGGTCGGGCTCGCCGCTGCGCTGCTGGCGGACGCGGGGCATGATCATCCAGCGCGCCTGCTCCAGCGGGAGGGTGGTGGGATCCGGGCTGAGGAGCGAGGCGAGGAGGGAGTCCACCGAGCCCGCCAGGAGCTGCTCCAGCTGCTCGGGGTGCTCGGCGTAGGCGGCGTAGAGGGGCGCGGCGGGGACCACCAGGGGCTCCTCGTCGGGGCGGATGATGAGGAAGGCCTCGTCGTCGAAGAGCTGGGCGTGGAGGTGCGGCGCGGTGTTGCGCGCCTGGAAGGCGCGGAGCATGCGGAGGGTGATCTCGGCGCGGGGGAGGAGCCCCTGGGCGGGCTCGGGCTCGGGGGACGGGGCGGGGCGGGCCGCGGCGTGGAGCCGGAGCTGGATCAGCGAGAAGACCAGCACGACGAGGAGGAAGGCCGCCAAGGCGAGGCCGATGAGAAACCAGGTGTCGGGGGGCATGGTCCGTCCGCTGAGGGCAGCGCTGCCGCGCCGCGTCTTCGGGTCGCCGCAGAGAGGAGGTTAGCGCAGCCTGGGCGTCGCCACAAGGGCGGCCCGTGCGCGTCGGGGGCGAAGGGCTCGCGCCGCGAGGGGCGCTGCGCTATAGTGCCCGCGGCCTGAGGCGGTCGCGGAGCCGCCCCTCTCTCTCTTCTCTTCTTGAGGTCAAGACGTGTCAATCTCAGCGAAAGCCTCTTCATGGCTCCTGCTGGCGGCGCTCACGCTGAGCTTCGCCGCAGGATGCGGCGACGACGACGAGCCCTCCTCGCCTGCGGCCAACAACAGCGACGCCAACAACCACGGGATCCCCGCCAACAACAACCCGGACCCGGAGGAGGGGACGTGGATCCTGGTGGACAACATCCACAGCCAGAAGCAGAACCCCGACCTGCGGCTGATGCGGGACAACTACAGCTACCAGGGGATGCACGGCTACCACCGCCTCTTCAAGCACCTGGAGGCGAACAGCTACCCCTACCACCAGATCAGCGCAGGCACCCTCACCGACGAGGTGCTCTCGGGCTATAAGATCCTCTTCGTCAACCTCCCGTCGGAGGATCGCCCTCGCTTCACGGCGGAGGAGATCGCGGCGGTGCATCGCTTCGTGGAGGGCGGTGGGGGGCTCTTTGTGATCTCGGATCACAGCAACGTGTACTACAGCGCGGACATCCTCAACCCGCTGCTGGTCCCGATGGGGATCACGATCACCAACGCGACGGCGCTGGAGCGCGACCCGAACTACGCCATCGGCTCGGCGTGGCTGAAGATCCGGCACTTTGCCGATCACCCCATCAACGCAGGCGTGACGCTGGCGTCCTTCCAGACCGGGGGGACGATGGAGACGGACGCGGGGACGGCGTTCCTCTCGGAGGTGGGCTTCGGGGACGACTGGAACGAGGAGAACCTGCCGAGCCGCGTGGGGAACTTCGCCTGGGACCCCGGCGAGCCGGAGGGGATGCTCAACATCATGGCAGCCACGACCTTCGGGGCGGGGCGCGTGGTCGTGGTGGGCGATCAGAACATCTTCGGGGACGAGTGGCTCCTGGTGGGCAACAACTTCGAGCTGGTGTCCAACATCTTCGAGTGGGTCGGCGGCCAGGAGGCGGCGTCGCCGCCGCTGCGCGAGCGCCTCTCGACGGAGTATCTGCGGGTGGGCGTGGATCTGGAGCACGCCGACTGGAACATCGGGAGCAACGGCTGCGCGGGGTACTTCCCCTTCTTCATCAACTTCAACCGCACGCCGCAGATCGCGGCGCGCGGGATCGATCGCCCGCGCGGAGACGAGGCGCTGCTGGTCTACCCCAACATCCAGCGCGAGCTGAGCGCCGACCGGGTCGAGGAGGTGCGGGCGCACCTGCGCCGGGGCGGCTGGGTCTTCGTGGTGGGGGACGTGGTGGGCGGCCGCAGCGCGTCGTGGCGGCTGGTGGAGGCGCTGGCGCCTGACTTCGCGGTGGAGGGCGGCGCGGGGAGCGTGTCGGTGGCGGCGCTGCCGTCCAACGACGCGGCGTTCCCGGCGGTCTTCGGGGACGACGCCTTCCCGGTGTCTGCGCCGCGCTTTGATGTGTCGGGGATGAAGATGGCGGCGCACAACTACACGGGGGGGGCGGTGTGTCCGGCGGACATCGAGCAGGCGCAGCCCTACCTCCGCAAGACGACCTCCAGCCAGGGGGTCCCCTTCCTCCAGGCGGAGGTGGACGGCCAGACGGTGGATCTGGCGCGGGAGCTGGACGTGGAGGGCGGCAAGCTGGTCGTCTTCCTCCAGTCGGGCTTCTGGCGCAACGAGACGCTGGGCTCGGAGCGGCAGCAGCCGACGCGCCGCACGGCGGACGCCCACAAGATCCAGTATAAGATGTTGGACTGGATGGTGGAGGAGCTGCGCTGAGGATTGGGGGCCAGGGGGGGCGCCCCCTGGCTGCGGGAGGTGTCGCGAGGCTTGATAAAAAAGATGCAAATTACCGTGGTAATTTGCATCTTTTTTATTGGGTTTAGCGATGCCTCCGGCGGCCGGGGGGCGAGCCGCCCCCCGAACCCCCCTCTACTTCTTCCGCGACCAGGCGAGGCCGAGGAGGAGGAGCGCGAGGGGCAGGAGGGGGGAGGTGGGGGCGCGGGGGCTCTGGACGCAGCCTTCGCCGGAGGTGGCGTTGAGGCGGTTGCCGGGGCTGCGGCCGGGGAGGATCACGCCGCTGGAGGGGTCGCGGGGGTCCGTGCCCTGGCGCACCTCATCCCCATCCGAGATGCCGTCGCCGTCGCTGTCCGGGTCCAGGGGGTCGGTGCCAGCCTCCAGCTCGTCGCCGTCGTTGAGGCCGTCGCCGTCGGTGTCGGGGTTGAAGGGGTCGGTGCCGGCCTCCACCTCCAGCGTGTCGCGGAGGCCGTCGCCGTCGGTGTCCCCGGGGGCGCGGCGGTCGTCGCTGGGGTCGTTGGGGTTCGTCTCCCCGGCGTCTACGCGGCCGTTGCGGTCGGCGTCCTCGGCGGCGTCCGCGATGCCGCCGCGGTCGGTGTCCCGCAGGAGGAGCGAGGTGGTGGTGGCCGGGTCGGCGTCGGCCGCGAAGCGGCCGGCGCTCAGGTCCGTGTCCGGCCCCAGGTCCCGGAAGGTCAGCCCAAACTCCAGGCCATCCAGGAGGGTGTCGTCGTCGCTGTCGGCGTCCAGGGCGTTGATGGCGCCGTCGCCGTCGCTGTCCAGCCAGGCGTCGGGCTCCTGGCCGTCGGTGACGCCGTCGTTGTCGGAGTCGGCGCTGTTGGGGTCGGTGCCGAGGTGGGCCTCCTCGTCGTTGGAGAGGCCGTCGCCGTCGGTGTCCACGACCTCGTGGTCGTCGCTGGGGTCCAGCGGGTCCCGCTCGTCGGCGTCCACGCGGCCGTTGTGGTCGGCGTCCTCGGCGCCGTCGGCGGCGCCGCCGCGATCGGTGTCCGCCAGCACCATGCTCGTCCGCGTCGCGGGGTCGGCGTCCGGGATGAAGCGCCCCGCGCTGAGGTCGGTCCCTGCCGGGGCCGCCTCGGCGCTCACGCCGCGCTCGGTGCCGTCCGCCAGGCGGTCGTTGTCGCTGTCGGCGTCCAGGACGTTGATCAGGCCGTCGCCGTCGGTGTCCAGGGTCCAGTTGGCCTCGTCGCCGTCCGCGACGCCGTCGTCGTCGCTGTCGCTGTCCTGGGGGTCGGTGCCTGCGAGCCGCTCCTCGGCGTCGGTGAGGCCGTCGCCGTCGGCGTCAGCGGCCTGGGGGCCCTCGTCGTCGTCGGGGTCGCTGGGATCGGACTCGCCAGCGTCCACGCGGCCGTTGTGGTCGGCGTCTTCGCCGCCGTCATCCAGGGCGCCGCCGTCGGTGTTGGGGTCGGTGGGGTCGGTGGTGGTGGCGGGATCGGCGTCGGGGATGAAGTGCCCCGCGCCCACGTCGGTCGCCGGGGTCAGGTCGTCCGCGGTCACGCCGGCCTCGGTGCCGTCCAGCACGCCGTCGTTGTCGCTGTCGGGGTCCATGGCGTCGGGGAGGCCGTCGCCGTCGCTGTCTCCCAGGCCCTCCGCGCCGTCCAGCAGGCCGTCGTCGTCGGAGTCGCCGTCGGCGGGGTCCAGCCCGGCCTCCAGCTCCTCGTCGTTGGAGAGGCCGTCGCCGTCGAAGTCGTCGTCGCAGGCGTCCCCGAGGCCGTCGCCGTCCAGGTCGCGCTGCTCGGGGTCGGGGTCCAGCGGGCAGACGTCGTCGGCGTCGGGGACGCCGTCGTTGTCGTCGTCGCCGTCGCAGGCGTCGCCCTGGTCGTCGTGATCGGCGTCAAGCTGGTCCAGGTTCACCGCGTCGCGGCAGTTGTCCTGCGCGTCGGGGAGGCCGTCGCCGTCCGAGTCGTCGCACATGTCCCCCAGGCCGTTGCCGTTCCAGTCGAGCTGGTCGCTGTTGGCGACCAGCGGGCAGTTGTCCTGGGTGTCCAGCATCCCGTCCAGATCGGAGTCGTCGCAGACGTCGCCCGTGCCGTCGCCGTCGCGGTCCGCCTGGGGGATGTTGGGCACCAGCCAGCAGTTGTCGCGGGCGTCCACCAGCCCGTCGCCGTCCGAGTCGTCGCAGGCGTCCCCCAGCCCGTCGTTGTCCCGGTCTGCCTGTGAGATGTTGGGGATCAGCCAGCAGTTGTCCTCGGCGTCCCGGAGCCCGTCCTGGTCCGAGTCGTCGCAGACGTCTCCGATGCGGTCGCCGTCGCTGTCGGCCTGGTCGGGGTTGGCGAGCCAGCGGCAGTTGTCGGCGTCGTCGTAGATCCCGTCAAAGTCCGAGTCGTCGCAGACGTCGCCGTCGCCGTCGCCGTCGCTGTCGGTCTGGTCCGCGTTGGCCAGGAGCCAGCAGTTGTCCAGATCGTCCAGCACGCCGTCGCTGTCCGAGTCGTCGCAGGCGTCCC
This sequence comes from Myxococcota bacterium, assembly GCA_963169075.1. GTDB lineage: Bacteria > Myxococcota_A > Bradymonadia > Bradymonadales > CAUJGC01. The sequence continues at coordinate 5,931 of CAUJGC010000032.1, read as the reverse complement.
CCACGCCGTCGCCGTCCTCGTCCCGCTGGAGGGCGTTGGGGGTCAGGCGGCAGTTGTCGCGGGCGTCCACCAGCCCGTCGCCGTCCGAGTCGTCGCAGGCGTCCCCCAGCCCGTCGCCGTCTGCGTTGGCCTGGTCGGGGTTGGCGACCGCAGGACAGTTGTCCTGGGTGTTGGGGACGCCGTCCCCATCCGTGTCGCTCTGCCCCCAGGCTGGCGCGCTCACCGCGCTCAAGAGGAGCGTGATCAAGATCACCAGGCTTCGTCGCTTCATGTCGCCATCTCCCTGCGTTCGTCCTTGAACGATGGGCGGCGCCGCTGTGATACACCGCGCCACACCGTGGGGCACGGTAACCCACGCCTGCCGCGGCGCCAGAAAATCGGTGCGTCGCGGCAGGTGTGGTCTGATGTAAGGTGATGTGGGTAGTTATAAGCTCAGGCGCGCCGGTCGGCCAGGCGCGCCTCGATCCAGGCGATCCAGCGATCCGCGTAGTCCACGCCGTCCAGCAGCGACATCTCCCGGATGCCCGTGGGGGAGGTCACGTTGACCTCGGTCAGCCAGGGGCCCAGGAGATCGATGCCCACAAAGTAGAGCCCGCGCGCCTGGAGCGCCGGCTTGAGCATCGCGCAGATCGCCAGATCCCGCGCCGTCAGCTCCGCCTTCACCGCGCGACCCCCCACGTGGAGGTTGCCCCGCAGCTCCCCCGAGCGCGGCACCCGGAGCACCGCCCCCAGCGGCTCGCCGTCCACCAGCAGCACGCGCTTGTCACCTTGCGCCGCCTCGGGGATGAACGCCTGCGCCATGACGTAGCGCGTCTCGTGCCGCGTGATGACCTCCAGCAGCGCGTTCAGGTTCAGGTCGTCCTCCCGCAGCAAGAACACCTCCTCGCCGCCATGCCCGCTCAGGGGCTTCACCACGCAGCGCCCCCCCTGCTCCGCCATGAACCCCTGGATGCGCTCGCGGCGGTGGGTGATCAGCGTCGGCGCGATGGCCTCGGGGAAGTTCAGGATGAACGCCTTCTCGTTGGCGTCGCGGAGCGCCGCCGGGCGGTTGAGCACCCAGCACTCCCCCCGCGCGTCCGCCAGCTCCAGCAGGTAGGTCGAGTAGAGGTAGTCGCTGTCGAAGGGCGGATCGCGGCGCATCCAGCACACGTCCAGCTCCGCCAGCGGGAAGTAGCGCCGCGCCCCCAGCTGGAAGTGCGTCGGATCATCGGCCGTCGGCATCCGCACCTGGATGTCGCGCCCCCAGGCGAAGGCCCGCTCGCCCTCGGCGCAGAGATCCCACGGCTCGATGTAGACGACGGCGTGGCCGCGCGCCTGCGCCGCCAGCATCCAGCCGAAGGTGGTGTCTGCGTGGACCTGGACCCTCTCGATGGGGTCCATGATGCAGCCGATCTTCATAGTCGCTCGCTCCCTGAAAGCAGGCGCCCCGCCCGCAGGACGCGGACGGGGCGCAGATCGAGGTGGAGATGCGCCGCGTCAGCCCAGGATGCGCTGCCCCGGATAGAGCGCCGCCTCCCCAAGCTCCTCCTCGATGCGGATCAGCTGGTTGTACTTGGCGACCCGATCCGAGCGGGACATCGAGCCCGTCTTGATCTGGCCCGAGTTCAACGCCACCGCCAGATCCGCGATGGTCGTGTCCGACGTCTCGCCGCTGCGGTGGGAGATGACCGTGGTGTAGCCCGCGCGGTGCGCCATCTCCACCGCCTCGATGGTCTCGCTCAACGTCCCGATCTGGTTGACCTTGATGAGGATCGAGTTGGCGATCCCCTCCTCGATCCCGCGGGTCAGGCGCTGGGTGTTGGTCACGAAGAGGTCGTCACCCACCAGCTGCAGCTCGTCGCCCAGGTGGCGGGTCAGGTGCTTCCAGCCCGCCCAGTCGTCCTCGGCCATGCCGTCCTCGATGGAGAAGAGCGGGTAGGTCTCCGACCAGGCCGCGTAGAGCTCCACCAGCTCCTCCGCGCGCAGCTCCCGGCCCTCGCCGGCCAGGCGGTAGACGCCGGCGGACTTGTCGTAGAACTCGCTCGCCGCGCAGTCCAGCGCCAGCATGAAGTCCTCGCCGGGGGCGTAGCCCGCCTTGTCGATGGCCTCCATGATCAGGCGCAGCGCCTCCTCGTTCGAGGCCAGGTTCGGGGCGAAGCCGCCCTCATCCCCGACGCTGGTCGCCAGGCCGCGGCCCTTGAGGACCTTCTTGAGGTTGTGGAAGACCTCGGCGCCCATGCGGATCGCCTCGGTGACGCTGCCCGCGCCGACGGGGACGATCATGAACTCCTGGATGTCCACCGAGTTGTCCGCGTGGCTGCCGCCGTTGATGACGTTCATCATCGGCACCGGGAGGGTCCGGGCCATGACGCCGCCGATGTAGCGGTAGAAGGGCATCCCGAGGCTGGCCGACGCCGCCCGGGCCGTCGCCATCGACACGCCCAGGATGGCGTTGGCGCCCAGGCGCGCCTTGTTCGGCGTGCCGTCCAGCTCGCGCATCACCTGATCCACCACGATCTGCTCGTAGGCCGAGAGGCCCACCAGCTCCGGTCCGATCAGATCGATCACGTTGTTGACCGCCTGCTGGACACCCTTGCCCATGTAGCGGCCGTTGTCGTTGTCGCGCAGCTCAATGGCCTCGTGCTCGCCCGTGGAGGCGCCGCTGGGCACCGCGGCGACGCCGTAGGACCCGTCGTCGAGGGTCACCTCCACCTCGACGGTGGGGTTGCCGCGGCTGTCGAGGATCTCGCGGGCGTAGACTTCAGTGATGATGGACATGCATGCTCCTTTGCGCTGCCTCCAGCGTCGGGATGACGCTGAAAATCTATGTTTTTGTCGATCTTTTATTTTTCTTTTTCCAGCTTTTTTATGTTTCCGCTGCGTGAGAGGGCGTAGTGGCGCCCGGACTCGCGGATCTTCTGGAGGCGTTGGCGCAGCTCGGCGCCGGAGGGCGGCGGCCCGGTGGGGAGGCGGTTGAGGTCCACCTCCTCCCAGCCGGAGTCGGCCTCGGGGGGCTGGAGGGGCTCGGGCTCGGGCGCCGTGGGGATGGTTGGGGGCCGGGCCTCCCACTCGGCGCCGGAGGCCTGCTCGGCGTGGCGCTCGACGAGGGCGTCGCGCACCACGTCGAGCAGCTCGCGCAGGCGCTTGAGATCCCCCTGCTCGGCGGCGGGCTGGGGGCGGCTGACGCGGTGGAGCCCCACGGGGTCCACCCCAGGCGGCGGGTTGGTGCGGTCGTCCAGCACCAGCGGCCTGGGGTTGATCGGACGCGTCGGGGGGCGCGGCAGCTCCATCGCGGCGGGCTCGGGCGCGGTGGGGACCACCGGCAGCGCGCGGGGGGCCGTGCGGCGCCGCATGATCGAGGCGCTGGGCGGCGGCGCGTCGTGGCGCTCGATGGCGCGGTGCCGCCCCGAGCCGAAGGAGGTGCTGTACTCCCAGGGCTCCTCCCCGCCGCCTGCCGCGGCGTCGCTGGGCGCCTCCTCGCCTGGCGGGGGGAGCGGCGCGGGGATCGCCGCCAGCTCGGGGGAGGAGAGGGCCGCGGGCAGCTCCTGGAGGGGCGGCGCGCTCTGGGGCGCGGGGAGGAGCGCGGCGAGCTGCTCGGAGGCCGAGCGCCCCGGCGCGGGGCGGTGGAGCGCGCGCCGCGAGGTGGAGTCCATCATCTCGTTGAGGGCGGAGACGAAGCTCTCGGTGCGGCGGGAGGCGGGCTCGGGAGGCTGGGGGGGCTGGCGCTTGCGGGCCGCCTGGAGGGCGGCCTCGACTTCGGCGTTGACGTCGAGGCCCAGGGTGCTGAGCCAGGGGTCGGGCTCGGGCGCGCGCGCGGGCTCGGGCGCGCGCGCGGGCTCGGGGGGAGCCGCCGGGGCAGGGGTTGGGCTGGGGGGCGGGTCGGGGGCTGGCGGCGGGGACGCCAAAAGGTCGGGGTCGCGCTCGCGGAGGGCGCTCAGGTCTTCGGGTCGCGCGACGAGGTGGAAGGAGGCGGGGGCCATGCGCCCCTCGGCGCTGCGGCGGTAGAAGGCGAGGGTGCCGCGCTGGCCGTCCATCATGAGGGCGACCTGGTGGGGGAGGTCGAAGCAGGTGAGGTGGACCTGGGCGGCGTCCTCGGTGAGCCGGGCGTCCTGCTGCGGGAGGCCGTGGGCCCAGCCCAGGATGGAGGTCTGGGGGCGGGTGGCCTGGAGGTGGTCGCGCAGGACGGGGTAGCGGTGCTGGAGGGTGACCAGCCAGTCGCGGGTGCAGCCGAGGTACATGGCCTCCATGAAGCCGCGGATCTCGATGAAGGGGCCGCCGGGGCCCTCGCACCAGGCGCCCAGGAGGAGGGCCGCGGAGGGCTCCTGGCGGAAGCGGGCGTGGTAGAGCAGCTCGTCGAGGACGTCCACATAGAGGTAGATCGTCGCGTCGCTTGGGGGCGCGCTCCCCACGGCCTGCACCACGAGCGCGTCCGAAGGCGCCGGCGGCTGGCGTCGGAGCGGAGGGGGCGCGGCGAGGACGGGCGAGGCGGGGAGGGTGGGCATGGCGACCTGGGGCGCGATCAGCCGCCCTCGGGGGCAGGGGCGCTCCCGCCGGAGAGGGAGGCGCGGGTGTGGACGGCGCGGTAGGCCATCTCGGAGAGCCGGCCCTGCGGGGTGATGCGCGGCGGCTTGGCCTTGAGGTCGATGTCCCAGGTGACGGTCTGCTCCTTGGCGGGGTCCGCCTTGGGGTCGAGGTTGTAGACGTAGTGGATGCGGTAGCCGCCGCTCTCCAGCTTCTCGGGCTTCCAGCTGCAGGCGCGGGACTCCTTGCACTGCTCCAGCTGCTCGGGGGAGTCCACGGCGGCGGTGAGGAGCCACTCCAGGGCGGAGACCAGCTCGCGATCCTGGAGGATGGAGGCGAGGGCGTCGCAGCGGTCCTTGTTGTCGGGCTTGGCGCAGGCGGCGCGGCTGGCGCCGGTCCAGCGGTCGGCGGGGCGGTCGGCGTCGGGGTTGTAGGTGGTGGGGAGGATCTGGACGCGCTCGGTCTTCTCGTAGCTCTGGCCGAGCTGCATCAGGTTGGCGGCCTGGAGGTTGCGCCCGCGGAGGGCCTTGTCGCCGTAGTCGAACTCAAACTCGGCGTAGGTCGGCTCGCCGTTGTCGAGCCACTGGAAGTAGGCGCGGTAGATGTCGTCGTACTCGTGGACCACCGTCCAGCCCAGGATCGAGTCATCCTTCTGTTTTTCAAGGATATTTGCGAAGTGGATCAGCATCACCCCGCCCAGGTTCAGCCCGGACTCGAAGGTGTGGTTGGTGATCGAGGAGATGACCTGCTGCTCGATCTTGGCCTGCTCCTTCGCCTGGGCGGGGTTCAGGGCGGCGGCGGCCAGCGCGTCCTTCGGCATCACCTTCTTGTTCTTGACGTCCACCAGCCAGGTCGGGCCGGTGCCCACGAGGCCGTCGCGGTAGCGCCAGGTGACGAAGTAGTAGGCGTCCTTGAGGTAGCGGGCCTGCCAGCCCTCGCGCTTCATGCCGCCGAGCTGGAAGGTGTCCTCAAAGAACGAGGACTCGGCCAGCTCCTTGAGGGTGATCAGCTCGGGCTCCTCCTTGCGGGGGCGTCCCTTGGGGGCGTCCTTGGGGGGCGGGGCCGGCACCTGGAAGTTCTTGACCAGGGCGATGGCGACCTTCTCCTTGTCCTCCCACTTGCCCTTCTGCTTCTCGGCAGCGGCCTGGGTCTCGGTCTGGTTCTGCTTCCAGACGATCTGCACGTCGGGCTTCTGGGAGAGGATCAGCGCGGCGACCACCACCAGGAGGAGGAGGATCGTCACGATGAAGCTCAGGATCAGATAAAGGATCTCGCGCCGGGTCATGACTGGGCGGCTCCTCCGCGGTGAGGTCACGCATACACCATCATCCAATCTACGCCGAGCGACGCGCCGCTGTCAAAGGGTAGGCAGCCCCTGGGCAACCCCCCCGGGGCCGTAACGTCCGACCGGCAAAGCCGGGTCGGACGAAC
>CAUJGC010000031.1 GCA_963169075.1 Myxococcota bacterium | reverse complement strand
AATTTTCACTAAAAATATATTTTTATTATTCAATATTTTTTTTTGTTGCGAGGGTCGGGCTGCGCCGGGGGGCCGGGGGCGCGCCGCCCCCGGACCCCCTTTTGTCTAGCGCTGGCGGCGGCGGAAGACCAGCGGCGGGATGTCGCAGTTGCGCCGTGGCGGGTCGGGTGATAGGTGAAGGGGTGGGCCGGGGGGCGCAGATCACGCAAGGAGAGGACGAGATGAGCGAGCAGGCACAGGGTGAGGTGAGCGGGCGTCGTCCGCGCTCGCTCTCGGGGATCAAGTCAACGGGGGTGCCGCACCTGGGGAACTACCTGGGGATGATGCGCCCGGCGATTGAGCTTCAGGAGAGCTACGACGCGTACTACTTCATCGCGGACTACCACGCGCTGACGACGACGCAGGACGCGGCGCAGATGCGGGCGTCCACCTACGAGGTGGCGGCGTACTTCCTGGCGTTCGGGCTGGACCCGACGCGGACGGCGTTCTTCCGTCAGACGGACGTGCCGCAGGTGGCGGAGCTGACGTGGATCCTGAGCTGCGTGACCTCGATGGGGCTGCTGGAGCGGGCGCACGCGTACAAGGCGGCGAAGGATCGCGGCGAGGGCGGCTCGGTGTCGCATGGGCTCTTCGCGTACCCGGTGCTGATGGCGGCGGACATCCTGCTCTACGACTCGGACGTGGTGCCGGTGGGGAAGGATCAGGTGCAGCACCTGGAGATGACGCGGGACATGGCGCAGCGCTTCAACCACGTCTTCGGTGAGGGGACGCTGCGGCTGCCCCAGGCGATGGTGCGCGAGGAGGTGATGACGATCACGGGGCTGGACGGGCGCAAGATGTCCAAGTCCTACGACAACACCATCGAGGCGCTGCTGCCGTCGAAGCAGCTCAAGAAGCGGCTGATGCAGATCGTGACGGACTCCAAGGGGCTGGAGGAGCCCAAGGACCCGGAGACGTGCAACATCTTCGCGCTCTACCGCTATTTTTCGACCCCGGAGGAGCAGGCGCAGCTGGCGGAGAAGTACCGCGCGGGGAACTTCGGCTACGGCCACGCGAAGCTGGAGCTCTTCGAGAAGGTGGACGCCCACATGGCGCCCTTCCGGGCGCGCTACGAGGCGCTGAAGGACGACCACGACACGCTGGAGGACATCCTGCGGGACGGGGCGAAGAAGGCGGCGGTGGTGGCGGACGAGGTGATCGAGCGGGTGCGGAGCCGCTGCGGCTACCCGGCCCGCCCGTGGGCGGGGCGAGGCTGAGGGATGCGCGGGATCGAGCGCGAGCTGAAGCTGATGATCGACGCGGCGGGCTACCGCCGCCTGGCGTCGTGGGCGCAGGCGGCGGGCGCGCCGCTGGCGCCTGTGACGCAGCGCAACGTCTACTTCGACACGCCCTCGGGGGCGCTGCGCGCGGGGGGGATGATGCTGCGGGTGCGCTCGCGCGGCGGCGCGCACGAGGCGACGCTGAAGGTCCGCCGCGCGATGGACGACGGGGCGATGGTGGCGGAGGAGATCACGGCGCCGCTGGCGTCCGGCGCGCTCCAGGGCGCCGTCGGCACCGCGCCCTGGCGGGCGCTGGTGGCGGCGGTCGGCGCCGAGGCGGCGTCGGCGCTGGAGGTGCAGGGGGAGCTGGTCACGCACCGCGCGGAGGTGGAGACGCCGCACGGGCTGCGCCTGGAGGTCGATCACTCGGAGTACGCCGGCCAGGAGGACTGGGAGGTGGAGTGCGAGGTGGAGGACCTGGAGGCGGCGCGCGCCGCGCTGCTGCCCTGGCTGGCCTCGCTGGGCGTGGCGGCGACGCCGTCGCAGGTGACGAAGGTGGGGCGCCTCTTCGGTGCGCTGCGGGGTTGAGCGGGGGGGGGCTGGTCAAGGGGCGGCGGGGGGCTTAGAGTGAAGCGGAGTCGCGGCGCCGGGTGACGGCGACCGCGTGGGTGGTGGCGACGACGCCTGACGTGTGGAGCAGACTGTGAAGCTGAGCGGCCGTATCCTGCATCTTGTGGAAGATCCCAACCTCCTGCGCCGTCAGGTGCGCGGCGAAGACGTCGCGGCGGGTGAGACGCCCTACGTCTACGGGGTGAACACGGACGCGATGATCTCGGGGCAGGCGTGTACGCTGGGTTACACGCCGGAGATCCTGGGGCCGTACTTTCTGGAGAACTTCCAGGAGGCGATCCAGCAGGGGGACGTGCAGGGCGGCGGCTTCCAGGTGATCGTGGGCGGGGACGCCTACGGGAGCGGCTCCTCGCGGGAGGTCGCGGTGGTGGCGCACCAGGGGGCGGGGGTGGAGCTGGTGGTGGCGGACTCGTTCCAGCGCATCTTCCAGGAGAACATGGTGTACGGCGGGATGCCGTTCACCACCGATCGCGGGGTGCTGGCGCGGCTCCAGGCCGGCGAGGACGTGGAGCTGCGGGAGCTGACCGCGGCGCTGCCGCCCTTCTTCCGGTCGGTGGCGGAGGCGGGCGGGCTCCTCAGCTACGGGACGCAGCTCCTGGCAGGCGAGGTGACGCCGCACTACGCGGTGGACGTGCCGGGGCGGCCCTTGAACATCGTGGAGAAGCTGATCGCGCAGCAGACCTGGCGCGGTCCGGGTCAGGGCTACGGGGTGGCTTCGGTGGAGGACGGGGAGCAGGTGCTCTGCCGGGCGGCGTTCCGCGGGATGCACGAGTACACGGCGGGGATGGTGATGGCGCTCTACCAGCAGGCGTGGGGCGACGCGCCGGTGGTGGACCCGGACCTGGTGGCGGCCTTTGAGGATCACTTCGTGCTGATCGGGCACGAGGCGGTGCCGGACTTCGTGAAGCGGGCGCGCCTGGCGCCGGCGATGCAGCTCACCGAGGAGATGGTGGAGGCGTGCGAGCGCAACGGCATCCGCCTCCACGGTCCAGGGCGGGCGTATCCGCCGGGGGTGTGCCACCGGATCGTGGTGGAGTCCTACGCGCGTCCGGGGGACATCATCGTCCTGACGGACTCCCACACGCCGACGGCGGGGGTGATGAACGCGTTCGCCTTCGGGGTGGGCTCGACGGCGATGGCCTTCGCGCTGCGGACGGGCCTGATCCCGGTGACGGTGCCGAAGGTGGTGCGGGTGGAGATCGCGGGGGACGCCCGCGGGGTGCTCTCGCCCAAGGACGTGATCCTGCACCTGATCGGGGACCCCTACTTCCGCGAGGAGCAGTGGCGCCAGAGCCCCACAGACACCTGCGTGGTGGAGTTCGCGGGGCCGGGGCTGGATCAGTGGAACGTGGACGAGCTCTCGGTCCTGACCAACATGACGGTGGAGGGGGGCCTGATGACCGGGGTGGTGGCGCCCTGCCAGCCCCTCCGCGACTTCCTGAAGGCGCAGCACGGCCAGGACTACGCCGAGCGGATGGTGGAGGCCGATCCGGGCGCCTCCTACGCCCGGGTGATCCACCTGCACCTGGACGAGGTGCCCTTGACGGTGGCGACGCCGGGGGACTCGCGCAACCGGGCGCCGCTGGCGGATCACGGCGAGGTGCCGGTGCAGAACGTGGTGATCGCCTCGTGCACGGGGGGGTCGCTGGCGGATCTGCGGGCGGCGGCGGAGGTCCTGCGGGGCCGCCAGCTCGCGCCGGGGGTGCGGGTGACGGTGACGCCCTCCTCGGCGGCGGTGACAGAGGCCGCCGAGCAGGAGGGCATTCTTGAGCTTTTCCGGACACTTGGCGCGGTGGTGACGCCGCCGGGGTGCGGCTCGTGCATCGGGAACGGGCCGGGGGTGCCGCTGCCTGGCGAGACGACGGCCTCGACGACCAACCGGAACTTCGCGCGGCGGATGGGGGCGCCCGGGCCGGTCTACCTGGTGTCGCCTGCGGTGGCGGCGGCGGCGGCGGTCACAGGCCGCCTGGCCGATCCGCGGCAGCTCTGAGGCGGAGGCGGGATGTCTTCGACCTTCGGGCGCCTCTTTCGGGTGACGACCTATGGGGAGTCGCATGGGCCGGCGCTGGGCTGCGTCATCGACGGCTGCCCGCCGGGGCTCGCGCTGGATCTGGACGCCATCGCGGCCGACATGGCCCGCCGCAGGCCGGGACAGTCCAAGCTCGTGACTCCTCGCCGCGAAGAAGACGCGGTGGAGGTCCTCTCGGGGTGGTTTGAGGGGCGGACCACCGGGACGCCCCTCCACCTCCAGATCCGCACCCAGGACGCCGACTCCTCCAAGTACCTGCCGTGGAAGGACATCTGGCGCCCGAGCCACGCGGACTACACCTACCACGCCAAGTACGGCCTACGGGACTGGCGCGGCGGCGGGCGCGCCTCCGCGCGGGAGACCGCGGCCCGGGTCGCCGCCGGGGCCGTCGCCCGCCAGCTCCTCAGCGAGCGCTGGGGGGTCGAGATCGTCGCCTGGGTCGAGGAGGTCGGCGGGCTGGCAGCCCCCCCCGTGGACCCGCTCACCATCACCCGCGACGCGGTGGACGCCCACCCCACCCGCTGCCCGGACCCCCAGACCGCCGAGGCGATGGCGACCTTGATCCAGGCGGTCCGCGTCGACCGGGACAGCCTGGGCGGCGTGGTGGGGGCCGTCGCCCGCGGCGTCCCGCCGGGCTGGGGCGAGCCGGTCTTCGACCGCGCCGAGGCCCTCCTGGCGATGGCGATGCTCAGCCTCCCCGCCTGCAAGGGCTTCGAGTCCGGATCAGGCTTCGCGGGCGCCCGGATGCGCGGCTCCAGCCACAACGATCCCTTCGCGCTGGACCCCGCGACGGGGACCGTGCGGACCACCACCAACCACTCCGGCGGCGTCCAGGGCGGCATCACCAACGGGATGCCGCTGACGCTCCGCGCGGCCTTCAAGCCGGTGGCCACGATCCCGCGGGATCAGGCGACGGTGGACGCCAGCGGCCAGCCCGCGACGATCCACATGACGGGGCGCCACGATCCCTGCGTCCTCCCCCGCGCGGTCCCGCTGGTCGAGGCGATGATGGCGCTGGTCCTCGCGGACCTGGCGCTCATCCAGCGCGCGCGGCGTTGAGCGCGGCCACCATCTGATCCACCACCGGGTCGATCACCCCCAGGCGCTCCAGCGCGGCGGCGGTGGCCTCGACGTAGTGCGCGCCGCGCGGCCACGCGGGCTCGCGCCGCGGCGGGGTGGCGTTGGTGATGATCTGGGCCTGGACCTCCAGCGCGACGGCTCGCGAGAGGCAGGTCGGGGAGCCCTCATCCAGGATATAGGCCCAGGTCGGCAGCGCGTGGCCAGTGGCGCTGACCCGCGCGGTGGTCTGGATCAGCCGCGCAGTGCTGGCCCCTGCGGTGCCCCCCGGCAGCAGATCCACCAGCCGCTGCAACACCAGCGCCCGCTGCTCCAGCGGATACACGTGCACCACCCCCGAGGTCGCCGCGCCGGGCGCCTCCTCCAGCCCGAGCGCCAGCCCGGACACCACGCCGTCGCCATAGAGCGCGCGGTGTGTGTGGAGGAGCGGCGTGTCGTAGATCTCGGGCGCGGGGATCTCGGGGCACCACGGCCGCCCCAGCGTCGGGCTGATGACCCGGAAGGCCCGCCGGTAGCCGGGCAGGCTCGCCCGGAGGCTCGCCACTGGCGCATGCAGCGGCCAGAGCATCTCCGTGTCCAGCGTGAAGAAGAGGAAGAGCTCCGCGTCAAGATGGGCGCTAAAAAGCGCCCAACCCCCAGGCGGCGTCTCTGTGATACGCGCGGTGGGGGTTGGAAGCTCGGTCATGCCGTAGACCTGTAGAATTTCAGTGCGCACGGTTGGATTTGAACCAACGACTTCATCCGTGTGAAGGATGCACTCTCCCGCTGAGTTACGCGCGCTCTTGCCCGGCGTCGCCGGAACACGACTCTCTATAGAGCATCTCCCGGCGACGCGCAAGCACTTTTTTCAGCCTACCGCACCCGCAGATCCAGCCCCCCCGGCAGCCCGTAGCTCACCGCCCCCGAGTAGCCGTAGATCACCAGCCCGAAGGGCTCCGCCGACTCGATGGTGTGCGGCCCCTCCGCGACCTGCACATACGCAAACTCGTACTCGCCGCTCCCGAAGGCGCTGAAGGGCGCCGACGCCAACACCTGGCCGTCCAGCTCCACCGCCACGCCCACCGGCCGCACCACCGTGATCCAGTTCCGGCTGTAGTCCTCCGGCGTCAGGAACGTGTAGTCCGCCCGCAGCTGCCCAAGCGGCACCGCCAGGATGAAGGCCGGGTCGCCCGTCGCGCTCCCCGTCGCCCCCTGCGACTCCAGAAACTGCCCCACCGACACCGGCTTGTCGCTGATCACCTCAAACGAGGCCCCCGAGCGCACCTCCACAAACTCCCCCCGATCGATCATCACGTTGTCCGCGCCTGGCTGCGGCGGCACCGTCTCCACCAGCGTCCCGTCCTCCGCCGCCAGGATGCGCCACACGTCCTCCGAGCCGCCCCGCGGCTCCGACTGCACCGCCAGGTAGCGCGTCCCCCAGGTGTTCACCGGGAAGAGCTGCTGCTCCAGGTGCTCGGCGCAGCACGAGTCTGGCTCCTCCTCACCCGGCTGCACCGGGTCCCGGTTGGCCACGATCACCGCCTCCTCGTGCCCCCCGAAGACCGCGATCGGCTTATCCGCCCGGATGATCGTCCCCGTCAGATCATGCTGCGCCGCCAGCGTCGCCTCGGCCGCCTGCAGGTTCAACACCTCGCCGCGACGCAGCGTGAACTGCTGCGGCTGCCCCGCCGGCAGAAACGGCACGTTCGACCCGCCCGACACGTCCGCCGAGGGCGTCACAAAGATCTCCGTGTCCCCCGGCCGCGTCGCCACGATCGTCACATAGCCGTGCTGCGCCGGCAGATCCCCGAAGATCGCAGGCGGCTTCACCCCCGACGGCCACGACATCGCGATGTACTCCGTCCCCAGCGCCTCCGCAGGCAGCAGCAGCGAGGCGTCGTTGCTCGCCACCCCGACATTGTTGAGCGGGTTGAACTGGTACGCCACCACCGGCCACGTCGACTCCAGGAAGAACGACCGGTTCGAGATCCCCGTCCCGTCGATGTCGTGCCGCGGGAAGGTGTAGACCGCCACACCGCCCGAGGGCACCATGAACGTGTCCGCCGCCAGCGGCACCCCCGCCGTGGACGTCACCGACACCAGCGCGTCCTCCGCCGACGGGTTGCTCACCACCACCGCATGAGGCACCGCCGACGGATCACCAAAGGGATCCGGGTAGTTGTCCAGATCCAGGCTCCAATACTGGCACCCGATGTACGACGGGAACTTGTCCGAGAGGTCGCACCCCGAGAGGCAGCGCCCCTCAAAGCACACGCTCCCGTCCGCGCACGGCGTCGCCCCCTCAAACCCATCCCCCGCCGCATTGCACACCGCCACCGTGTCCGCGTCCAGGCACCGCTGCTCCTGAGGCCGACAGATCCGGTCCGTGCACTCCCCGTCCAGACAGTTCAGCCCCCCCTCCCAGGCCAGCGCCCCAAAGCCCTGCCCCCCCTCCATGCACACGCGCTGCTCCGACTCGCTCCAGCACCCCGCCACCTCCCCCGGCGTGCAGCTGTCGCGGTTCACGCAGCGACCGCTCCCGCAGATCTGCCCCGCCTCGCACGACTCCACCACGACCTCTTCGCCGCTGGCGTCGCACTCCACGATGTCCACCGCGTCCAGACAGCGCCGCGCCCCCACCGCGCAGCCCGCCGGGTTGTTGTTGACCGGGCTGTTGTTCGCCGTGGAGTTGTTGGCGGGGTTGTTGTTGGTGGGGTTGTTGTTCGCCGGGTTGTTGTTGACCGCGCTGTTGTTGCTCGCGCTGTTGTTGGCGGCGCTGTTGTTGCTTCCGCTGTTGTTGCTCCCGCTCCCCGCCCGCTCGTCATCACACCCCGCCACCACCAGCGCGCCCACCACCAGCGCGACCCACGTCATGACGCGCATATTGACACGAAACATAGACAGACCTCGCATTACAAACATCAAACGTCAGGGGATGATGACGTCCAGGGCCCGCGTTCCAAGCCTCTCGCCATCCCTTGACGAGGTGATATCACATCTTGAGATGTATCAAGATACACCTCACGCGCCCTCCTCGCCCGCGTCCAGTGTAGCACAACGGGTCGAGAACCACGCCAGGATCTCCGCGTGCCCCGCCGCATCGAAGCCGTAGAGGCGCGACACCGCCGCCCCCACCAGCGCGTCCGCCTCCGCTGACGGCGCCTCACCGGCCAACCGTCCCCCCAGCGCCTCCACCACCGCCCCACCCAGGAGCCGCCGCTCCGCCTCCACCCCCGGACAGAGCCCCCACACCCACCCCGCTCCACCACCCACCCCACCCACCCCCCCCGTCGGTGCCCCCCCGTCACGGGGGGGGCCGGCTCCGTTCCTCCGGGCGAAGAGCCCGGAGGTTACGGAGCCGGGGGGGTCACCCGTCGCCAGCGCCCGCCACTCTGCCGGGAGCGGGAGCTGCCCCAGCTCCCGGCGCCCCACCGTCGTGTTGCCGCCGCTGAGGGCCTTGCCGCTGAAGCGGGTCATATAGATGAGCGAGAGGAGCGGCGCGTTGAGCACCCCCTCCAGGAGCAGCAGCTCGGCGCGGCTCAGCGCAGGGGCCGTGATCACCCAGGTGGAGACGACCCCGCCCAGCGCGCCCTCGAAGTCCGCCACCGCCTCCAGCACGCGGCTCAACCCGGCGACCAGGAGCTTCGGGACGCGCTGGCGCCGCTGGGCGCGGGCGACGTCGTCCTCGGGCTCCCCGTCCGGGGGCAGCGCAGGCCAGCGCGGCGCCTGGAACGTCCCCCGGAGGAAGCGGCAGGGGCGCGCCCCCCAGGACACCCCGTAACGGTCGATCAAGCCCGTGGTGATCAGGCGCAAGCCAGGCCCCTCCCCCGGCCCCCCATCCTCCTCGACCCGCTCGCGGAGGCGATAGGCCGTCCCGGTCGCCGCGCCGCCGAAGAGCTGGACCGCCTCCGCCAGCGGGATCAGCGGCGCGGGCGGGCGCTGGAGCCCCGCCAGCAGCTCCCGCTGCGGCGCCAGGAGCGCCGCCCACGGCCCGGCGCCCCGCGGCAGCCGCCCCACCGCCGCGAGCCCCCCCTCCGGCCCGCCCGACGCCGCAGGCGGCGCCGCCGACGCCAGGAGCCCGCCCCGGCGACGCGCGCCCCGACCGCCGCAGAGGAGCGCCACCAGCACATCCGCCCCGGGGAAGAGGTGGGGCGTCGTCGGCGCCCAGAGGTGCGTCGGCGGCGCCTCCGCCGCCAGCCACCCCCGCAGCCCCTCCCCCGAGGCCAGCGAGAGGACGCTCCGCGGCAGGATCAACCCATAGCGCCCCCCGGGCCGCAGCGACGCCGCCGACCGCGCCGCGAAGAGGAAGGCCAGATCAAAGGCGCCGCGAGCCACCGCCGGGAAGGCCGCCCGCAGCCGCGCGTCCTCGTCCGCCGAGCGGGCCGTCTCCTGCTGGATGGCGCTGCCGAAGGGCGGGTTGCCCAGCGCCGCGTCGGCGGGCTCGACCTCCGCAAAGAGCCCGTCGCCGCAGCGCACCCCCTCCAGCAGCGCCGCGACGTCCGCGGCGCGCTCACCGCCCGCCCGCCAGAGGCGCGCCCGGGTCACCTCCACCGCCCAGGGGTCCACGTCCACCCCGCGCGGCGTCCAGCCCCCTCGCCCCACCTCCACCGCCGCGCTCAGGAGCGCCCCGAACCCGCAGGCCAGATCCACCACCGCCCCCCGAGGCCGACGCCCCAGCGTCGTCGCCGCCAGCCAGCGGGCGATCTCCGGCGGCGTGTAGAAGACCCCCGCCGCCCGGCGCTGCCCGCGCCCCGCCGCCGCGCAGAAGCGCGCCGCCATGTAGAGGCCCTCCAGCCGCGCCCACCAGGCGCCCTCCTCCGGCGCCCCGAGGTGCTGCTCAAGCAGCCCATCCAGGCTCCCCCAGCCCGCCGACGCCGCCGCGAGGCCCGGCCAGAGCGCCTCCGGCGCCCCAAGCGACCCCAGCGCCCGCCCCAGGAGCGCCGCCGCAGGCTCCGGCGCCTCCTGCGCGGCCTGGAGCAGCGCCTCCAGCGACCCCGCCTCGCTCACATCGCCCCCCAGCGCCGCTCCATGACCGCCAGCACCCGCCCCAGGAGCTGGCGCCGCCAGAGCGCGCAGCTGAAGTCCGGCGAGAGCGCCACCGCGATCACCGCAGGCTTCGGCAGCCCGGCCAGATCCTCCTCGAACGTCTTCAAGAGGGCGTCCTCCTCCCCCGCGTCGGGGCAGTGGGCGGGCAGATCCCCGCGCCCGGCGGTGTCGATGGTGCCGAAGTAGTCCAGATCCACGCTCAACGTCACCGGCCCCTCAGGCAGCGTCACCTCGCCGAGCCGCGCCACCGTCCGCATCGTCACGTCCACGCCGCTCCAGCACCCCACGTCCAGGCACTCCGCCACGAAGGCGTCCAGCTCCTCGTTCTTGTGGACGATCCCGTCGTAGTCCATGTCGGGTGACCAGGAGGTGAGACGCCCCTCCTGGGTCAGCCGCAGCGAGGCGTGATAGGACGCCTCGGGCCAGTAGCGCCGCGACCAGCGCGGCACGATCCACGTCGTCGTCGGGTGCAGCGCCCCGTCCACGAGCGAGGGCTGGATGAACTCGTCGATCCCCACCTCGCGCCCCGTCACCTCCGCCCAGAAGGGGTCCTCCGGGGCGTGCCCGGCGGCCCGGAGCAGGAAGGGGTAGCCGTCGAGGTTGTAGGCGAAGTCCGCGTGGGAGTCGTAGTGGACCAGCACCCCGCCCCGCAGCCCGTAGCGCTTCCAGCAGAAGTAGGTCCAGTTGTTCCCCTGCCCTGCGCAGAGCGGCAGCCCGCCGCCCAGGTCGCGGTGGCGCTCCTGCATCAGGCCGATCTCCTGATCCCAGGCCCACGCGTGCAGCGCGTCCACCCGCGCGGCGGTGGCCTCGTCCACCTTGCCGGTGTCCAGATCCCGCGTCGTGCCCCGGAAGTTGTAGCGGCCCACCAGCGCCTCCGGGTGGGCCTCGTAGATGCGGCGCAGCTCCAGGGCCTCCCGCATCCCGGGCGCGGCCTCCAGGGCCCGGCAGAGGGCCTCCTCGGGGCCGCCAGCGGCGGGGTCGGGACAGCACGAGGCCACCACCTCGGCGGCGCCCAGCTGATCCGCGATGCAGAGGCGCTCCGCCGCGCGGAAGGCGCAGCGGGAGCCCTCGTAGGTGCGGGCGCTCAGGGCCGCGGCCTCGGGGTCCAGGGCCTGGCAGCCGTAGACGCGCCGCCAGGCCCCCGCCGAGGCGGGCCAGGCGCTCGCCTCCAGCCAGCCCGTCAGGGTCGTGATGGGGGGCGGCGCGGGGGGCTCGCGGCGGCACCCGAGCAGCGCCAGGAGCGCCGCCAGCGCCAGGAGCGCCTTGATCTTCCGCGCCGCGCGGCGCAGAGTGGGGGGTGAGGCGGGCGCAGCGTCGCGTCCGCCGGGGACGACGATGAGGCGAGGGGAGCAGGGCCTATGCGCAGGTGGCTCTATCATCGCGGCGCGCGCTCGGTGGAGGCCGCCTTCACGGCGGCGTGGTCAGTGGGGGAGCTGCTCTACGCAGCGCGGCGCCCGTCGGAGCTGCTGCGCGACCCGTGGCGCGAGCCGGTGCTGGCGGACATCCAGGAGCGCGGCCTCTACGCCGCGCAGCCCGGTGAGGAGGCGGCGAGGGTGGAGGTGAGGCGCGGGGGCGGGATCGCGCTCCCCAACCCGTATCGCTACATCGGACCCCACCCGCAGGACAAGATCGTCGCGCGCCTGGAGCGAGCCGAGGGGCCGCCGGCCCGGCGCCTCCTGGTGCTCTGCCACTGCTACGGCGTCCCGCTGCCGGGGGTCATGCGCGCGCTCTTCCAGCTCCAGCGCCTGGAAGGGTACGATATTGTATACAACATCATGAACAAGCACTACCTCGGGAGCTTCGGCGCCTGGCCGGGCTTCGGGCTGGTCAGCGCGCGGCTCTCGCAGGTCATCGAGGTGATGCGCTCCGCCATCACCGGGCTCCGGGTGCTGATCCGCGCCCTCCAGGCGAGCCGGGGCTACGAGGAGGTGTCCCTCCTGGGCTACTCCATCGGCGGGCAGCTCGCGCTGCACGCCGCCAACCACCTCCCGCTCTCCCGCCTGGCCCTCTACTGCCCCGTGGTCCGCCTGGACCAGACGATGCTGGAGCTGGGGTGGATGGATCGCATGGCGCCCCACGTCGAGCGGACGCTCCAGCACCTCCGCCCCAACTACAGCCCCGCCGACCTGGCCTGCCTGGACCCGCTGGCGCCGCCCCGGCGCCTCCTGCTGCCGCAGGGACGCGTCCTCGTTTTGGTCCAGCGCAACGACCGCATGACGCCGCTGCACCAGATCGAGCCCCTCCGCGACCGCTACCCCGAGATCCAGTGGCACGCCTTCGACGGCACCCACGTCATCCCCGCCGACCTCCCGGCCTTCACGTGGCGGCTGCGTCAACACCTGGAGGGCGGCGCGCCCTGACCTCCCCCCCGAAGAGGCTGTAGACGCACGGCAGCACGAAGAGGGTCAGCAGCGTCGAGGTCACCAGCCCCCCCAGCACCACCGTCGCCAGCGGACGCTGCACCTCCGCCCCGGCGCTGCTCGAGATCGCCATCGGCAGGAACCCCAGGCCGTCGGTCAGCGCCGTCATCAGGACCGCCCGGAGGCGCTGCTGCGCCCCGACCTCGGCGGCCTCCCGCAGCGACCTCCCCTCGCCTTGCAGCTCCCGGATCGTCGAGACGAGCACCACCCCGTTGAGCACCGCGATCCCCGAGAGGGCGATGAACCCCACCCCCGCCGAGATCGAGAGCGGCATCCCCCGCGCGTAGAGCGCCAGCGCCCCCCCCACCGCCGCCACCGGCACGTTGAGGTAGATGATCAGCGCCGGGCGCGCCGACCCGAAGGCCACATAGAGCAGGAGGAAGATCAGCAGCAGCGCCGCAGGCACCGCGAACGCCAGCCGCTCGGTCGCGGCCTCCAGATTCTTGAAGCGCCCGCCCCAGGTCACCACATAGCCTGGCGGCAGCGCCGCCTCCTGGCGGACCCGCTCCTGCGCCTCCGCCACGAAGCCCGCCAGATCGCGCCCCCGGACGTTGAGCTGGATGACTCGGCGGCGCTGGGCGCTCTCGCGGCTGATGACCGCCGGCCCCTCGTCCAGCACCACCTGCGCCAGCTGCCCCAGCGGCACCCGCTGCCCGCCCGGCGCGGCGATCAAGAGCTGGCGGATCGCCTCGGGATCGGCCCGCGCCGGCTCCACCAGGCGCACCTGGAGGGTGAAGCGCAGGTTGCCCTCCTGCACCGCACCCACCGGGCGCCCCCCCATCGCCGCCACCGCGTCCAGCACCTCCGCCGCGTTGATCCCGTAGCGCGCCGCCGCCTGGCGATCCACGATCACCCGCAGGATCGGCAGCCCCACCACCGGATCGGCGCTCACGTCCGCCGCCCCCTCCACCCCCCGCAGCACCCGCATGACCCGCTCCCCCGCCGCGTCCAGCTCCGCCAGGTCCGCCCCGTAGAGGCTGACGGCGATGTCGGAGCGGGCGCCGCTGATCAGCTCGTTCGTCCGCAGCTCGATGGGCTGCGAGAAGGCGTAGTTTTGCCCCGGCACCTCCCGCAGCAGCGCCGCCTCCATCGCCTCCACCAGCGCCGCCCGCGAGGGGTAGCGGTGCGCCCACGCCTCCTCCGGGCGCAGCATGATGTAGATGTCCGAGAGCTCCACCCCCATCGGGTCGGTGGCGATCTCCGCCCGCCCGGTGCGGGAGATGACCGTCTCCACCGCCTCGGGGAAGCGCTCCCGCAGGACCTCCTCCACCCGGGTGGTCGCCCGCACCGACTCCTCCAACGCCACCGAGGGCGGGCGGATCGCCTGGAGCGCGATCGCCCCCTCGTCCAGCCGCGGGATGAACTCCGCCCCCAGCGTCGAGGCCGCCCACACCCCCGCCGCCGACGCCGCCACCGCCACCCCGATCACCCCCCACCGCGCCCGGAGCGCCGCCGCCAGGAGCGGCGCGTACCCGCGCCGCAGCGTCCGCGCCAGCCACGGCTCCCGCGCCGACACCCCGCCCGGGTAGAGCCACGCCAGGAGCGCCGGCACCAGCGTCAGCGCCAGCACCAGCGCCGCCCCCAGCGCCGCCAGCACCGTGATCGCCATCGGCCGGAACATCTTGCCCTCGATCCCCTGGAGCGCCAGGATCGGCACATAGACGATCATGATGATCGCGGTGCCGAAGAGGACCGGCCGCAGCACCTGCGCTGTGGCGTCCCGCACGGCCCCCGGCACCTGCGCCCCCCGCGCCCCCCGAACCGCCATCACATGCGCCGCGTGCTCCACCACCACGATCGCCCCGTCGATGATCAGCCCGAAGTCCAGCGCCCCCAGGCTCATCAGGTTCCCCGACACCCCGAGCCAGCGCATGACAATAAAGGTCACCAGGAGCGCGATCGGGATCACGCTCGCCACCAGGAGCCCCCCCCGCACCTCCCCCAAAAGCAGCAGGAGCACCAGCACCACCAGCACCCCGCCCTCGATGAGGTTGGTCGCCACGGTCCGCACCGTGCGATCCACCAGCACCTCCCGGTCGTAGTAGGGCTCCACCACCACCCCCGGCGGCAGGCTCGGCGCCAGCTCCGCCAGCCGCTCCCGCACCGACGCCGCCACCTCCCCGGGGTTCGCCCCCATCAGCATCATCACCGTCGCCGTCACCACCTCGCCGCGCCCGTCGCGGGTCACCGCCCCCTGGCGCACCCGCGGCGCGAGCCGCACCTCCCCCACGTCCCGCACGAAGATCGGCGTCCCGTCCGCGCGCGTCGCCACCCGCACCGAGCGGATGTCCTCCAGGCTCTGGATCAGCCCCTCACCCCGGATCAAGCGCTGCTCGCCGCCGCTGACGATGGCACCGCCCCCCGTGTTGGCGTTGTTCGCCTCCAGCGCCTCGAAGAGGTCCCGCAGGCTGAGCCCCAGCGCGTTCAGCCGCGCCGGGTCCACCTGCACCTCGAAGGTCTTCAGCTCCCCCCCGAACGCGTTGACCTCCACCACCCCCGGCAGCGGCCGGAGCTGGAGCGCGATCAGCCCGTCCAGCAGGGTCCGCAGCTCCATCGGCGTGTAGCACGCCTCCGTGTCCGGCTCCCCCGGCGCGCACGCCGGCTCCCCGCGCACCTCGAAGTGGTACACCTCCCCCAGCCCCGACGAGAGCGGCCCCAGCTCCGGCGTCCCCACCCCCGGCGACACCGCCTCCCGCGCCTCCGAGAGCCGCTCCGACACCAGCTGCCGCGCGAAGTAGATGTCCGTCCCCTCCTCGAAGACCACCGTCACCGCCGAGAGCCCGAAGCGCGAGAGGCTCCGCACCTCCTCCACATGCGGCAGCCCCGCCAGCACCGCCTCCACCGGCGCCGTCACCCCCTGCTCCACCTCTACCGGCCCCAGCGCCGCCGCGTCGGTCAACACCTGCACCTGGACGTTGGTCACGTCCGGCACCGCGTCCACCGGCAGCTCCTGCGCCGCGCGCACCCCCCACGCCCCCACCCCAAGCGCCCCGAAGAGCACAAGAAGTCGATATTCTATACAAAATTGTATAAATTTACTCATAATTCAGCCTCAATGCGCGTGCCCATGCCCGAGCTGATCCCGCTGCAGCTCGGACTTGAGGATGAAGGCGCCCTGGGTGACCACCTGCTCGCCGGGCTGGAGCCCCTGCAGGATCTCCACCTCCCCCCGCGCGCTCCGCCCCGGCGTCACCTTTCGGAGTCGGTACGTCCCGGCCTCCTCGCCGGGCACGAAGACCACCGCCCCGGACTCCACCCGCTGCACCGCCCCCTCGGGGAGGAGCACCGCCGCCCCCGCCTCACCCGCCCCCTCCGGCGCCGGCGCGTGGAGGCGGAGCGTGCCGAAGAGCCCCGGGCGCAGGAGCCCGTCGGCGTTGTCCAGCTCCACCCGGATCGGCAGCGTCCGGGTGCTCTCGTCCAGCGCCGACCCGATGAAGTCCACCGCGCCGCTCCAGCTCCGCCCCGGGTAGGCCGTCAGCGTCAGCGTCGCCCGCATCCCCGGCGCGAGGCGCCCGAGCTGCTGCTCGTACACCCGCCCGATGATCCAGACCCGCTGGAGATCCCCGATCACAAAGAGCACATCCTCCGTCGAGACCGTCTCGCCCCGGGTCGCGTGCCGCTCCAGCACCACCCCCGCGATGGGGGACACCAGCTCCATGTCCGGCCCGCCCCCCGCAGGCGCCCCGAAGACCTGGAGGCGCGAGCGCGCCGCGCTGTGCTCCGCACCCGCCTCCTCAAAGGCCAGGCGCGCCTCCAGCAGGCTGCGCTCGGACGAGATCCCCTCCGCCCGCAGGCGCTCCTGCCGCTCCAGGCTCTTGCGGGCGACGCTCAGGAGCGCGGTGGTCCGGTTCAGCTCCGCCCGCGCCTGCCCCAGCGCGACGCTCCGCAGCGTCCCCAACGCCTGCCCGGGCTCCACCCGCTCCCCCAGCGTCGCGGCGACGCTCAAGAGCTGCCCCTCCACCAGCGGGCTGATGTGGGCCACCCGATCCGGGTTGAGCTGCACCTCGGCGGGGACCTCCACCCCGACCTGGAGCGCGCCGCGCGGCGCTGGCGCCGCCCGGATCCCGCTCCGGGCCGCGGCCTCCGGGTCCAGCCGGATCACCCCCTCCTCGCCTTCGCCGTGCTCATCGCCGTGCTCGTCGCCGTGCTCGTCGCCGTGTTCGTCGCCGTGCTCACCGCCGCCCTGGTCGCCTCCGGGGGTGCAGGCGAGGAGCGGGAGCGCGGCCCAGAGGACCAGGATGCGGAGGCGCTTGAGGATCTTCACGGGGTGGACTCCAGGACAGACCAGACCTCGGCGCCCAGGAGCCCCTCCAGGGTCGCCGCGGTCTCGTAATAGGTGACCCGCGCGTCCAGCGCGCGGCTGGAGACTTCAAGGAGGCGCAGGCGCGTGATGGACACCTGGTGCAGCTCGATCTCCCCCAGCGCGAAGGCACGCTCCAGGCGCTTGAGCTGCTCCTCCACCTGGGGGACGACGCTGGTGGCGTAGAGCTCGACCCGCTCGGCGGCGGCGTCCAGCGTGAAGGCCGCCTGGGCCAGCTCGCCGCGGAGCTGCGCGGCGGTGGCCTCCTGCTCGCGAGCGGCCACCTCCACCTCCACGGCGGCGCGGGTCCGCGCCCCGCGGTTCTGGCGCGCCAGCGGCAGCGGCACCTCCAGCGTCAGCAACCCGATGTGGGAGGTGCTGCCCGAGCCCGGCGACGCCTCCCGGGCGTAGGAGAGCCCCACCACCGGCTCGGGCCACGCCTCGCGCTCCTCCAGCGCCAGCTCCAGGCGGCGCGCCTCCAGCGCGCGCCCCCGCGCCTGGAGGGCCGGGTGGCGATCCGCCATCAGCGCCAGCAGCGACGCCAGCGGCGGCGGACGCACCACCGGGGGCAGCGCACCCGACGCGCGCAGCGCGGCGCCCTCCACCGGCCAGCCGATGAGCGCCGCCAGCCGCGCCTGGAGCGTCCGCTCCAGCCGCCCCGCCTCGATCCGACCCTCCTGGAGCTGCGCCACCTCCGTATCCGCCACCAGGAGGATGAGCGGCGACGCGTCCCCCGCCGCGACCTGCCGCCGGGCGATGTCCCGGAGCGCCTCGGCGGAGGCCACGAAGCGCTCCGCCAGCGCCCGACGCTCCGCCGCCAGGAGCAGGTCGATGTAGAGCCGGTGCACCTCCACGTGGAGCGTCCACGCCGACTCCGCCGACTCCCCCTGGGCCGCCTCCACCCCGGCGGCTGCCGCCTCCCGCCGCAGCCGGGGCTCCCCCGCGATCTCCACCTGCTGCTGGAGCGACACCTCCACGTCCAGCCCCGCGTCGCCCGCCGAGAGCCGCGGCCCCGCCCCGAACCCCACCACCGGGTTCGCCGGGAGCGTCGGCGCCGCCTCCGCCTGCGCGCCCTCCGCACGGCGCGACCGCGCGCGCTGCGCCCGCAGCGACGGCGCGTGGACCTCCGCGTAGCGGAGCACCTCCTCCAGCGTCTGCGGCGGCGACTCCTGACACCACGCCGCGGGGGCCGAGGCCATACTACCGACGATAGTAGATAAGATCAGCAGCGCGCGGCGAAGCGAGGGGCTCATGGCGTCCTGCGTCAGGTCAAGGCGCCAGGTGGAGCGCGCGCTCCACGGCGGTGTGGAGGTGATCCAGGGCGGCGACGCCCTCGTGGTGGGGAGCGGCCAGGGCGGCGACCAGCGCAGCGGCCAGGGCCAGGTGCCCCAGCGTGCGCCGCGGCGACGGCGGGCCGTGCAGCAGGAGGGCCAGGCGGAGCCGGAGCGCCCCCGCCGGGCGGCCGCAGAGGCGGGAGACGCCGCACGCGGCCTCTCCGGCGCAGGAGAAGCGCGCGGCGCGGGTGATCCCCTCCGCCAGCGCCAGCGGATCGCCGCCGCGCTGCACCGCCAGCGCGTCGCAGAGGGCCTCGCGGGCGTGGCGCCACCGCTCCAGGTCCTCCGCCAGCCACGCCGAGGCGGGGTTGAGGGCGAAGGCCAGCGCCGCCAGCGCGCTCCGCAGCGGGTCCCGCGAGCGGATGTGCGCGGCCTCATGCAGCAGCGCCGCCCGCAGCATGGCGTCATCGGCGCCCTCCGCGAAGCACGCGTCCACCACCGCCCGCGGCCGCCAGAGCCCGACGCTGCACACCGGCGCCGGAGCCTGGTGGGCGACCACCACCCGCAGCCCGCGCAGCCCAGGCGAGGCCGCGGCCAGGGACGCCAGCCGCCGGGCCAGCGGGTGCGTCGCCGGGAGGGACCGCACCGCAGGCGTCCCCCGCAGGTGGCGCGCCGCGGCCACCCCCACCCCCACCACCAGCACCCCGAGCAGCAGCGCCGCGTCCAGACAGGTGAGCGCCGCCGGGGTGTGCTCCACCAGGCAGCGCACCGCCGCCTGCTGCGGCTCGCTCTGGTGCAGCGCCGAGGACGCCAGCCACGCCACCGGCAGGAGCGACGGCGCCACCAGCCACGCGAAGCTCCCGTCGCCGCCAAAGTCCGCCCAGCTCGACGCCCGCGCCCGGCGGCGCGCCAGCGCCGCCCGGCTCACCAGGGTCAGCCCGGGCATCAAGATCAAGAAGGTGAGCGCCAGCGCCACCGCCGGGAAGACCAGCTCAGCCATGGCTCCCCTCGGCCCGCCGCTGGCGGATCAGCGCCTCGATGCGATCCAGCTCGGCCTCGTCGGCCTCCGCCACCCGCTCCACCAGCAGCGCCACCGCGTGCTGCTGCCCCAGCGGCGGCAGGCTCGTCAGCACCTCCCGGGTCATCGCCTCGATGAAGTCCGCCTCGCTCAACGCCGGGGCATAGCGGGAGCGGCGCCCGTCGCGGCGGCGCTCCAGCAGCCCCTTCTCGAAGAGCCGCGACACCGTCGTCATCACCGTCGTGTAGGCGATCTCCCGACGCGAGCCCAGCACCTCGTGCACGTCCGAGACGGCGAAGGTGTCCCAACCCCGCGCCCAGACCACCTCCATGATCTCGGCCTCCAGATCGAACAGCGAGGCGCGAAGCCCCTCATGCTCGGGGCGAAAGCGGATGCCGTGCATAGCGCTCCTGATGCAAGCTCTCGACAACAACGCGCAGGCGACGCCTGCGCTGGAGACACAACCTACGACCGGCGCTAGTAGATGTCAAGCCCCCCAAGCAGACGAGGGCGCGCCGCACGGCGCGCCCTCGCAGGCTGCTCGTCGCCTGGGCTCAGGGAGCCGCGGCGCTGGCCGGGGCCTCGGCGCTGCCCGCCGGAGCGGCGGCGCTGGCCGGGGCCTCCGCCGAGCCGGCGCTGGCCGGAGCCTCGGCGCTGGCCGGAGCCTCCGCGCTGCCCGCAGGCGCCTCGGCGCTGGCGGGGGCCTCGGCGCTGGCCGCCGGGGCGGCGCTGGCGGGCGCCTCGGCGCTGGCCGCGGGGGTCGCCTCCGCCGCCGGCATCTCACCGGGCTTGTTCTTCTCCAGGATGGTGTCCACCGGGCCGGAGGCCTCCGCGTAGCCCGGCTCGAAGGCCCGGCCCGAGAAGGCGTCGTCGAGGGTGCCACCGAAGCCGCAGGCCGTGAAGGCGATCAGCGCGATCCCGGCGAGCCAGGAGGTGACCCACCACTCCTTGCCCTCCTTCTCCAGCTTGTAGAAGGCGAACCAGAGCGCCAGCGGGTCCAGCAGGAGGACGCCCAGCCCGAGGCCCGGGTTGTACTTGAAGCCGTAGTAGGTCAGCCAGAGCTTGCCCACCACCGCCAACGCGATGCCAATAACCAAAAATAAGAGGGTGATATAGACGATCGTCATCTCGGCTCCCATTCATCCACACGAAGCGGGATCGACGCGGGCGGCGCCCCCAGCCCTGAAACCACCATCCAATAGCCCTCCGCGCCGCCTCCTGTCAACATCTAGCGCGCCGCCAACCTGCGGACGACTTGACAAGCGCCGCGCCTCCAGAGCACATCCTGGGCTGCGCACGCTTGAGCATCCGCCAAGGAGAGCCCCCGATGATGCCCCGTTCGTTCCCTGCCCAGCCCCTCCTCGCCGCCCTCGCGCTCCTCGCCGCCCTCGCCTTCGCCGCCCCTGGCTGCGGCGACGACGCGGAGCCCACACCCGACGTGCCGGTCGAGGACGGCCCCCCCCAGGGCATCCGCCTGGTCTACGCCAGCGCCGCAGGCGACCCCATCGACCTCCTCCTCATCAACGACGACGGCGATCAGGTCCGCGTCGAGGGCGTCGCCCCAGGCGCCGCCTCCACCTACGCCGCCCTCACCCCCGGCATGTGGCGCGCCTCCGTGCTGGAGGCCGGCTCCAACACCTCCCGCAACATCAGCCTCCCCCCCATCGACGTCTCCGCCCAGGACGCCATCTCCCTCGCCATCGGCGTCGGAGACGACGGCGCCGAGCGCCCCCTCCTCCTCGACGACCCCCTGGTCGCCCCCGGCGAGAACATGAGCCGCATGCGGGTCGTCTGCCTCCTCGTCGGACCCGACATCGACCTCTTCGACGACGAGGCCGGGAGCCGCTGGACCGAGGCCCTCACCTTCGGCCAGCTGGAGCCCTACAAAGAGGTCACCGCCGGGCGCCGCGACCTCCAGGTCCAGCTCCAGACCGGCGAGCTGCTCCTCAACATCCCCCAGCTCCCCCTCCGCCCCGCCGAGAACTCCACCCTCTGGCTCATCGGGGACGCCGACCCCAACAGCGACGGCGACTTCTCTGACGCCGCCCTCGACTTCATCCACACCGTCGAGCACACCTTCTAGGCCGTCATGCTCCCCGACCTGCGCCGCCTCACCTCCCCCTGCGCCCTCGCCCTCGCGGCGAGCGCGCTCCTCGCCGCCTGCGGCGACGAGGCGACGCCTGACCCTGCGCCGCTCACCATCGAGCACACCACGCCCGACCCGGTCCAGCAGGAGCAGCACCTCACCCTCCGCGGCGCCTTCGGCCCCGAACCCCTCGACGCCCGCGCCAGCGTCAACGGCGTCTGCGCCGCCGTCACGGGCTGGAGCCCCAGCCGCGTCACCGTCCTCGTCCCGCGCGGCGCGGGCACCGGCGCGCGCCTCGTCGTCCTCCAGGCCGACGGGCGCGCCAGCAACCCCGCGCCCATCACCATCACCGGACCAGCCCACCCCCGCGACACCGCCTATTGCGGCGAGGAGCTGGAAGGGGGGCTGCCGTGAGCGGCTTTGATGTGCTGATGCAGCAGGTCAGGTCCATGGGGACCCTGACCTCCTCCCTCGGCGGCCACGTCACCAGCCTCCACGCCGGCTTCATGCTCGGCCACCTGGCCTCCCCGGCGCTCCACTCCCACCTCGTCCTCTCCCACATCCGCCTCCTCGTCGCCTTGCTGGAGGAGGTGCCGGATCTGGAGAGCTTCGACTTCGACATCCTCGTCGGCGCCTCGCGCGAGCGCCAGGGCACCTCCTGGCACATGCTCCTCAAGAACACCGAGCGCCTCCGCGGCGAGATCCAGTACATCCAGGGCATCGTCGGAGAGCTGGAGCAGGCCATCTCCGAGGTCATGGCCGAGCTGCACACCCTCCGCAACATCGCCGCCCAGCTCAGCCAGGTCCAGAGCGGCCTCCAGCAGAACGCCGAGGTCCTCGAAGAGGCCCGCCGCGCCCTGGAGAGCGAGGTCATCCCCGAGGTCGAGCGCCTCCTGGAGACGCTCCGCAACCTCCTCGACACCTACACCCGCGAGCTGCGCCTCCGCGACTTCCGCCTCTGGCAGCTGGAGACGGTCTTCCGCTTCCGCGTCCCCTACATGCGCGACATCCGCGCCAAGCGCCTCCGACGCGCCGCCGAGCGCGACCGCAAGGAGCGCGAAGAGCGCGACGGTCAGGGCGAAGGCGCCGACGCCGAAGGCGCCGAGGCGCCGGGTGACATCCCGTAGCTCGCCTTGATGTCCTTGAGCGGGTTGCCGCTGCTGGGGGCAGGCAGCGCGGGGGCCTCGCCTTCCCGGTGCCCGCAGGGGATGGGGCCCTGCCGGAAGATGCGCCACTTCTCGTGATCCTCGGTGACCATGCTCCAGGCGCGCTCCCAGGTGTCGGCGGGGGCCTCGGCGGGCTTGGCGGCCTTCTGGCCCGCGCGGGGCGGGACCACCGGCACCGAGCCCAGCCCTGGCACCTCCAGCACCCCGACGTCATCACCCGCCTCAGCGGGGGGCTGGGCGGCGGCGAGCCGCTCCTCCTGGCGCGCGG
Organism: Myxococcota bacterium; assembly: GCA_963169075.1. Classification (GTDB taxonomy): domain Bacteria; phylum Myxococcota_A; class Bradymonadia; order Bradymonadales; genus CAUJGC01. The sequence goes on along the minus strand of CAUJGC010000031.1, from coordinate 3,358 downwards.
CCAGGAGGGAGTCCATCTTCTTGAGATAGAAGATGACATGCTTGAAATATTGACGAATATCCTTGCGAATATCTGTACGAATCCACTTACCTTCGGCGGTCTGGGTGTCGCGGTCCTGGAAGATGGCGATCTCCAGGCGGCGCGCCTCCAGCTCGTAGGTGTCGATGAGGGCGCGCAGCTCCTGGCGACCGGCGTCCTGCGCTGCGGGGTCGGCCTCCCAGAGGCCCTTGATCCGCTGGCGCTCGGCGCGCCAGCGCTGCTGCTGGGTGTCCACCTGAGCGATCAGCTCCCGGCAGGCCGGATCGTTGCTCCAATGCTCCGCCACCTGCTCGATCGCCTCCATGTCGGGGCGAGGCCGGAAGAGCTCCTCCCGGAAGGTGATCCCCAGCGCGATCGCCGCGGCGCCCAGCGCCATCAGCGTCACAAAGATCACCGTCGCCCGGGTCCGGCCGCGCCGCTCGGTCTGGCGCAGCTCCTCGATCAGCGCATCGTCCGTGGGGAGGGAGGAAGGATCGTGCTCGTGCTCGCTCACGCGGGGCTCCTGCGCTCAAGTGATGGGAGGCGGCAGCGGTGGACACCGCCTGGGGGCGCCGCTATCCTCCCCCTCCACGCGGCGCTCCCCTCTGGACGAGGCGAACGCCGCCTTATGACAACCACGCCGGAGCCCCCATGCCCACCCTCACCTGGACCCTCCGCGCCGACCGACGCACCGCCGACCTCCCCGCCCTCCGCGCCGAGGTGCTGGAGCTGGCCGACACCCTCCACGGCCTCCAGGTCCACCTCCTGAGCGACGACGCCATCGCAGCCGCCGCCGACGCGGGCACCTTCCGCGACTTCGCCCCCTTCGCCACGGCCACCGCCGAGCACGTCGCCGTCCTGGAGGCCCTCGCGGAGGAGCTGGTCGAGAGCTTCGGCTTCCAGATCGATCTCCTCAAGCCTCCCGCAGCCACCGACGATCCCAGAGGCTCTTGAGGGACTTCCCCGCCTCCAGATCCGGCTCCGGGCACCAGTCCAGCAGCTCCTGGGGCGTCGCGGCGCGCACCTTCCCCTCCAGCAGCGGCGCCACCACCGACGCTGACGCCAGCGCGGCCCGGTCGGCGCCGTCAGCCAGGCGCAGCGGCTTCTTCGGCAGCCCGCCCATCAGGATCGGCATCTCGTCCACCTCCTGGATGCCGCCCAGGAGGATGTTGTTGACGTTGAAGTCCTCGTGCCAGGGCTGCCGCTCCAGCCGCGCCCACGGCGTGAACCCGAACCCACCCTCCGTGATCCGCAGCGAGCGGTTGAACGACTTGAGCCCCAGCGTCTTGTCCGACCCCGACACCCACACCAGCGAGCCCGACGCGAAGAGGAACGAGTAGCGCGCGCCGCGCGCGCTGTCCTCCACCTGCATGAGCCCTGTCTGGCGGTTCTGGTGGGTCATGATCAGCACGTCGGGCAGCGAGAAGAACTTCAGATCCCCGCGCATCACGCTCCGGTTGGCGGACGGCGGCGGCACCAGCGCGCGTCGCACCTTCCCCTCCAGCTCGCTCATGCTGAAGGGGCGCGGCAGGTGCTCGCTCGCCCCCACCTCCAGCGGGCGCTTCAGCTTCGACGGGTCGTGCTGCGCGGCCATGAGGATGAACGGCAGCTGGCACAGCACGGGATCGCGGCGCACCAGCGCCAGCACCTCCGTGCCGCAGAGCCCGGGCAGCCGCTCCCCGCAGATCACCACCTCCGGGCGTCCGCGCAGGATCGCCAGCCACCCCTGGTGTCCGTCTGGCGCCTCCTCCACCCGGTGCCCCAGGCTCGCCAGGTGGGCGGCCACCACGGTCCGGTGATCCCGATCATCATCCACGACAAGGATGTGTTTGCCCTTCTGCTCGCCTGCCATGCGTCCTCGCCTGACTCCCACGCCCTCCCCCCGCAGCCGCCTACTCTAACAAGCCGCCCAGGCCACGGCAAGACCGCCGTGGCCCTGCATGGGGGTCTGGGGGAGCTTCCCCCAGCCGCCGGAGGCAACCCGAAAACCCAACAAAAACACAAAATAAACACCCCAATGGTCCGGTCAGTTTCATGCGGCGAGACATCCAAGTTGACGGACCTCGTCAAAGACGGGCTGGATTTTTTCGGAAGAAGGGTCGAGGCCAAGTTGGAAGAAAAGGCGTCGGAGGATTAACTCGTTGAAATGCCTGCGTTTGAGTGAGTCGATGGAGACAGGTGTCTGGGTGTGGTTTGTGTGCTCCAGCAAGTGCTCAGCGCGCAGGAGGTTGAGGGCGGCGAAGGAGGCGTTGAGATGAAAGTGGAGGCCCTTGGCGTCGCGGCTCTGCCCGTCGGTGAGGCCCGTGAACTGCTTGGCGTCGCGAAAGAGGAACTCGATCTGGAAGCGCGAGGCGTACAGACTCACCACCTGCGCCCCGCTCAAGGCGACGTCAGTGCTCATCAACACGCGCCGCTTCTTGGGCTGGCCTGTGGGAAAGAGGACCACCACGCGCAGATTCTGACGCAGGTCGGGATGGTTGACCACGGCGGTGAAGCCCTGCAGGCCTGCGGAGCCCGACTCCAGCGGCTCCCAGCGACTCCAGTCCTCAAAGTCCACCTTCACGTCGTACTGTCGAGGACGCCCGCGACCCTTCTGCGGTCCGGTGTAGAGGTAGCGCAGGTTGGCGTTGCGACGCAGCTTGCTTACCAGGTGCAGGTCCAGGTCGAGCACACCCCAGACGAAGGCTTGGTTGGCGTAGAGCCCGTCAGCCAGGACATGCCGCACCGAAGCCGGCAGGTGGGGACGCTCCTGACGCAGATGAGACAGGTAGTGGGTGCAGCGGTTCAGCTTGTCCTTGAGCTCAGCCGGCGTCTGAAGGGCGTTCAAGGCCCAGGCACGCTCCCCGTCGGCTTCGACCAGGGCGAGCAGCGACACCTCCAGACCCTTGCGTGCACGGCTCTGACAGCCATCCCAGAACGTCCCCAGCCCGAAGGTCTTCTTCCCGCTCTTGGGGACGAAGGTCGCGTCGATGGCGACAGCCTGCAGCTCCTGCGTGTGCGGCTTGACCTCTTGCAGCAGCTGAAGATTGAAGGCTGTCCAGTCCATCGCCTGCTTGCCGCCAGCCCAACGATGCTGAGTCCGGGGGCTGGGAGCCCCGTAGCGGTGGAGGTTCGTGCGAGTCGCACGACCCACGAAGCAGCAGAATGCTCCCAGCAGCCCCACAAGAAACGTTCGGTGAGGCGTCGACAGGCTGGACATCTTCGACAGGATCAACGACAAAAAAGACATGAGACACCACGGAATGGGGTTGCTTGAATTGTACAATCCAAACACCATAACCGAAGTGCCTCCTCTTTTTCAATCTGCGTACATTAGAACACCTAAGCCTACACTCGCCTC
>CAUJGC010000030.1 GCA_963169075.1 Myxococcota bacterium | reverse complement strand
CCCGGGGGGGTTGCCGTCACGGGGGGGGCCGGGGGCGTTATTACAATACCGCAGGGTTGGACGTTACGCCCCCGGGGGGGTCACAGCACGTTCACCCCCAACCCCAGAAACGTCGTGAAGAAGAGGATGTCCTGCGTCGCGGCCTGGCCCAGCGCGCCGTCGCGACCCCAGTTGGCGTAGTTGGAGAAGTCGATGAAGAAGGTCGGGTTGAGATCCAGGCGGACCCCCAGGTTCACGTCCAGCATCGGGAGGACCATGGAGCCCGCCAGCGCCTCGTCGCGGTCGTAGATCTCGGTCCAGGCGAACCCGACGCCCACATAGGGGTGCACCGAGCCGGGGAGGTACATCATCGTGGCGAGGATGCCCACCTGGAACGCCCCCGCCGTGTCCAGCTGGAGCGACGCGCCTGCGGCGTCGGTGGTGTCCACCTCGAAGCCGCTGAGGCCCTGGAAGTAGTAGACCGTGAGCCCCAGCGCGATGAACTCCCAGATGGTCTGCCCCTGGAGCCCCTCGATGCCCTGGAAGTCGCTGAAGGTGTCCCACTTGAAGCCGACCCCGCCAAAGGGCGAGATCGGCCCCAGATCCGCCGCGAAGGAGTGGACCGTGCCGCCCGCCACCAGCGAGTCGTGGTTGAAGCGGCGCTCGCTGGCTGGCGCGGCCTCCTGAGCCGACACCGGCGCGGCGGACGAGGCCAGCAGGAGCCCGGCGAGCAGCAGAGCAGAGGCGATGAGACGAGGCATGGGGAGGCTCCAGGAGAAGGGTGAAGACCAGCGCGCGCGCTGGCGAACCAGATGCAGCGCAGCCCGACGCGGTGCGCAGACCCGGAGGACTTGACGAACGGAGGCGCTTGCGGCTTGTGTAGGTGGAGTCGTGAGCCCTTGCGCTGCGGCGATGGCTGTCATCACGTCACCCGCCCTCTGGAGACAGCATGCAACGCTGCCCCACCTGCAACAGCTTCTTTGATGACTCCCTCCCGGAGTGCCCCTACGACAAGAGCGGCCTCGTCCCCGTAGCCATAGGCGGACCGCAGAAACCCGTCAACCTCGTCGGGCGCACCCTGGAGGGACGCTTCGACATCACCGGGGTCATCGGGGAAGGCGGCATGGGCAAGGTCTACAAGGGCAAAGACCTCCAGAGCGGGCAAGAGGTCGCCGTCAAGGTCCTCCACCGCGAGATCGGCGCCGATGAGCGCGCCGTCAAGCGCTTCATGTCCGAGGCCCGCATCCTCCAGTCCCTCTCCCACCCCCACATCATCAAGCACTTCGCCTTCGGACGCGCCGAGGACGGCTTCCTCTACATCGCCATGGACTTCCTCCACGGCAAGCCCGCCGATGTCCTCGTCAAAGAGCGCGTCCTCACCCGCCTCCAGGTCGCCCAGGTCCTCGATCAGGTCTGCGACGCCCTCGGAGAGGCCCACCTCCAGGGCATCATCCACCGCGACCTCAAGCCCGCCAACATCTTCATCACCCAGCGCGAGGACGGCTTCCCCTTCGTCACCGTCCTCGACTTCGGCATCGCCAAGGTCTCCGGCGGACAGAGCCTCACCGTCACCGGCAAGGTCATGGGCACACCCTCCTACATGGCCCCCGAGCAGATCGCCGGCAAGCCGCCCAACCCCCGCATGGACATCTACGCCCTCGGCATCCTCGCCTATGAGCTCCTCTGCGGCAGGCCCCCCTTCGTCTCCGACACCCCCATCGAGCTGCTCTACCTCCACCTCCACGAGCCGCCCCCTCCCATCAACACCCTCCTCCCACGCGACGCCCCCGTCAGCGACGCCTTCAGCAAGCTCCTCCTCAGCCTCCTCACCAAAGACCCCGAGAAGCGACCCAAGAACACCGTCGAGGTCCGCAAGCTCCTCAAGCCCTTCCTCGACGACCCCACCCTCCTCGGCGCCGACGCCAAGGCGCCCGCCCAGGTCGAGGGCGTCAGCACCGACGCCAGCACCAAGGCCCTCGACATCGACCCCAACGCCGACATCTCCAACCTCCGCACCAAGCGCCTGGAGCCCGTCAAGCGCCCCGACGCCGCGCCCGCGCCCGCCTCGACCGACGACGCCCACGCCGCAGCGACCCCGCCCAGGCGCTCCATCATGCCCTGGGTCCTCCTCCTGGTCGGCGCCGTCCTCGTCGCCGCCGGGCTCGCCGTCGCGGTCTTCATGGTCCTCTCCAGCCGGAGCACCCCGTGACCTGGCGACGCCTCCCCGCCTCCCTCCTCGCCTCGATCCTCCTCGCCGCCTGCACCACCCCACTCCCCCCAGGCGCGCGCGCTGACGCCACACCAGACACCACCGCCGCGCCCGATCCCGCCGGCGACCCCGAAGACGCCGCCCAGCGGCGCGACGACCTCCTCAACGCCCTCCAGCGCGCCCGGCAGGGCGAGCGCGACCAGGCCCTCCGCGACCTCCACGACCTCCACCCCAGCGGCACACCCTCCCCCGACCTCCCCCGCGAGGACGCACCCGACGCCCTCGCCCTCCTCGCTGAGGCCCACGCCCACGCCGGCGACTTCGACCAGGCCCTCGTCGCCCTCTCCTGGCTCTTCCAGCTCAGCCCACAACACCCCGAGCTGCGACGCTACGCCTTCGCCCGCGCCCTCGCCATCGCCCGCGCACACCTCACCCCCGACCAGCGCCGCGCCTACGCCGAGCACGCCGATGACCTCCTCGCCGCAGCCGCCGGCGCCGCCGAGCTGCTCGACGCACCCACCCCCTTCCCCGACGACCTCCGCCCACGCCTCGCCAGCCTCGCGGAGCGCGTCCAGCCCACCCTCCTCCGCCTCGGAGAGCCCGCCCTCGCAGACGAGATCGCCCAGCGCGCCTCCGCCACCGCCCCCAAAGAGCGCGTCGTCGGCGCCCTCCTCCCCCTCACTGGACCCGACCGCGCCGTCGGCGCCGCCGCCCTCCGCGGCCTCCTCCTCGCCCAGAGCGCCTTCCGCGACGACGCCTCGCCTCGCCTCACCCTCGCCTTCTACGACACCCGCTCCACGCCCGAGGGCGCCCGCGAAGGCGTCGCCGCCCTCGCCAGACAAGGCGCCACCGTCATCCTCGGCCCCCTCTCCAACACCGAGGCCCGCGCCGCCGCCGACGCCGCACCCCAGCACAACATCCCCCTCATCACCCTCAGCCTCGACCGCTCCACGCCCAACCCCCCGCGCGGCGTCTTCCGCCTCTTCATCAACCCCGCACGCGAGGTCGAGGCCCTCCTCCTCCGCGCCCGTGACGCCGGACGCCAGCGCCTCGTCATCCTCTACCCCGACCTCCCCTTCGCCCGCGAGATCGTCGAGCTGGCCCGCGAGCAGACCCGGCGCGACGGCACCCCCGCCCTCATCCACGCCCTCCCCTACGATCCCGCCAAGCCCGACTTCGCGCGCCTCGCCGCGCAGGCCGCCCGCGCCAACCCCGACGCCATCCTCATCCCCGACACCGGCGCCCGCGTCACCCTCCTCCTCCCCTTCCTCGCCGCCGAGCACCTCTGGTGCACCCCCCACGACGCGCCGACGCCGCCCGCGCCCGCCCAAGGCGAGGCCCCCCGCGTCCCCATCACCTGCCTGGGCAACGCGACGTGGCTTGACCCCAGCCTCCTCCGCGACGGCGCCACCTACCTCCAGGGCGCCACCATCGCCGCCTCCTGGGCCACCGCCTCACCGGCCGAGCCCAACGCGCGCCTCCTCCGCGAGCACCGCGCCCTCCTCGGCGGCGACCCCGACCTCTTCGCCGCCTTCGCCTTCGACGCCCTCCGCCTCGCCAGGCGCGCCATCCTCCAGCACGGCCTCGACACCCCGGAGCGCTTCGCCCGCGGCCTCAGCGGCCTCCCCCCGGCCGATGGGCTCACCGGCCCCCTCCGCGTCCTCCCCTCCGGCGACATCCAGGGGCCCCTCATCCTCCAGACCGTGCGCGGCGAGCGCCTCCACCTCCTCAGCGACGCCCCCCAGCCATGAACCCCCGCCCCACCGCGGCGCTCCTCGCCTTCGCGCTCCTCCTCCTCCTCGCCGACGCCCAGGCGCAGGCCCAGGAGGGCGCCGCGCCCACCCCCGATGTGGCCCCCCAGGACCCCTGCGCCGGGCGCACCCCCGAGAGCATCGACCTCAAGCAGCCCCGCGAAGACCTCGACGCCTGCGAGCTCTCGCGCATCGAGGGCCCCTGCCGCGACCAGCCCTTCACCCCCCTCAACCGCGACACCCCCCTCCCCGACATGAGCGAGTGCCAGCTCTGGCGCCTCGGCTTCAAGTGGGAGGGCTTCGAGCCCCACGCCCCCTCCCTCATCGCGGGCCTCATCGCCGCGGGCCCTGGCCTCGTCTTCAACGGCCTCGGCCACCACTACCAGGGCAACCGCTGGGTCGGCTGGCGCCTCCTGGGCGCCGAAGCCGTCGGCATCGGCCTCATCGGCCTCGGCTTCCTCGGCCTCAACGTCACCGACACCAGCAACATCTTCGACGAGCTGGGCCTCCTCAGCGTCCACCTCGGCGGCTTCTCCATCGCCACCGCCTACACCCTCGACGTCATCGGCTCCTCCAAGGGCAGCGAGGACACCCTCCCCGTCCCCCAGGGCGCCACCCAGGGCGTCCGACCCAACCTCCGCTGGCAGGGCCTCATCGCCCCCGAGTTCGGCTGCACCGCCCTCCAGCCCTGCCACTTCCTCGCCGCCGACCTCCAGGCCGACCTCGGCTTCTTCGTCCTCGGCGCCCACACCACCCAGCACGTCACGCGGCAGTACGTCGAGTACGGCGCCGACGTCGGCCTCAAGCTCCTCCAGGGGCGCGAGTCCTACGACTTCTTCGGCTGGTTCTTCACCCTGGAGAACGCCTCCTTCGACCGCACCACCCTCAACGTCCTCCCCACCCAGAGCGAGCAGACCGCCATCCTGCGCTTCGAGACCCAGGCCGTCCTCAGCCTCAACATGGGCCAGGTCCTCGAACCCCTCGACAACGTCATCACCCAGCTCGCCCTCGGCTTCGGCTTCGCAGGCGAGTCCGGCTACCGGCCCGCCGTCCCCGGCGCCGACACCCAGGCCTACTTCCTCGCGGACTACGCCCTCCGCTTCAGCCCCATCCCGACCCTCCAGCTCATGCCCTTCTACCGCTTCTCCGAGTCCGAGCTGGTCGCCCCCATCAACCGCTGGCTCGGCGCCTTCGGCGCCGAAGCCACCTGGACCCCCTGGCGCGCCCTCACCCTCCAGGCCGAGCTCTACGTCGGAGATGGCGGACGCCTCACCCTCGGCGTGGGGTGGGATCTCTAGGGGGGACCTCCCCGGGAGGGCAACCCCCCCGGCTGCGTAACCGCCGACCTCGCTTCGCTCGTCGGCGGAACGCAGCCGGTCCCCCCCGTGACGGCAACCCCCCCGGCTGCGTAACCGCCGACCTCGCTTCGCTCATCGGCGGAACGCAGCCGG
>CAUJGC010000029.1 GCA_963169075.1 Myxococcota bacterium | reverse complement strand
GACCTCCCTCGCTGCGCTCGCTCGCCACCCCTTCCCTCGCTCCGCTCGCCCTCAGCGACCCGTCGGTGTCCCCCCGTCACGGGGGGGACCGGCCCCGTTCCGCCGACGAGCGCAGCGATGTCGGCGGTTACGGGGCCGGGGGGGTCCGCTTCCACGCGCCGTCGCCGTTGCCGTCTACCCAGACGGGGTTGGACATGGCGAAGGGGCGGGTGGGGAGGTGGGGGAGGGTGGGGAGGGAGCGCTTGCCGGAGACGCGGACGTAGTACCAGCTGTCCACCTCGGGCTTGACGGTGAGGGAGGTGGTGAAGCGCTGGACGCCGTCCTTGATGGCGGGCTCGACCTCCCAGCGCTCGACGGGGGCGCCGTCTTGATAGAGGGTCACCTCGTCGAAGGCGGCCCAGGCGACGGCCTGGACATCGATCTCGACGCGGGCGCCGCGGATGATGACGGTCTTTCCGGCGCGCTGGACGCGCTTGAGGCCGGGGGCGAGCTGTCCGGGGTGGCGCCCTTCGATGGTGAAGCGCACCAGGGGGCCGGTGGAGGGGACGGCGCGCAGGTTCTTGAGGGCGTCGAGTGCGCCGCCGGGGGTCTCGGCCTCGATCCAGGTGAAGGGGACGCCGACGGGCTCCAGGCCGGGGGCGCGGCTGCCGGAGGCCGCGGTCGCGGTGACGGGCATCCCCTGCTGGATGAGGGCGCCCCAGTCGCGGACGCCCTCCTCGACGGCGCGGGCGAGGTTCTTCTGGTCCCCGGAGCAGCGATCCAGGTCGGCCAGGAGGCAGGGGTTGCCCAGGGCGCCGCCGCCGAGGATCTCGACGCCGCCGAAGGCGGCGCTGGCGCCTGGGGAGGTGAAGGCGCCGCTGTCCCGGTCCAGCATGAAGCGGTCGAAGTAGCCCGCGCCGGAGGCCGCTCGGGGGCCGATCACGGTGATGAAGGGCTCCTTGGCGGCGCCGAGGCCGGGGAGTTCGCTCAGGAGGGCCTCCGGGGTGCGCCCGCTGAGGGGCGGGAGGCGCGCTCCGGCGGTGTCGCGGGCAGGGAGGACGGTGAAGGCGCCGAAGTCCGGCGTCAGCGGCGCGATCTCCTGACCGGGCAGGGCCAGGAGGCCCTTGAGGCCGAGGCGCTGGGCGACGCCCTCGGGGCTGGCGCCCCGGGCGCGGGGGGTGAAGGCGGCCAGCTCGACCCCGGCGGCCACGAGGGCCTGCGCGAGATCGTCCGGCATGGCGAGGCCCGCCATATCGGCGCTGCTGGGGTAGGTGCGGAGGTCGGCCAGGAGGAAGCCGCGGGTGTCGAGGACGCGCTCCAGGCGGAGGGTCACCTCGACGGCGGCGGCGGCGCGGTCGGGGTTGGGGGCGGGGATCTCGATCTCGGCGGTGTCGAGGCCGTAGGCCGGGCCGCGGGTCGCCGTGAGGGTGTAGCGTCCGGGGGGGAGCCAGAGGTCGCCCTCGCCTTGGGGCAGGTGGAGGAGGGGGCCATTGGCGAGGCCGCGCCCGGTGTGCCCCAGGGAGACCGGGCGCCGCTGGGCGTCGGTGACCACCACGGTGGCCGGGAGGGGGAGGGGGCGCTTGCCGCCGGTCTGGACCTTCACGCGGGCGGCCCCCAGGGCGCCCAGGTTGGCCTCCAGGCGCGCCGAGCCGCCGCGCGGCACCTCCAGGGCCTGGGGGGCCGCGCTGAGGCCCCAGGGGCCCTCTACGGCGGCCCGGTAGGAGCCTGCGGGGAGGCGGGCGTCCAGGGCGAAGCCGCTGGAGACGGGCAGGTGGCCCACCAGGCGGTCGCCCTGCCGGAGGACCACGCGGAAGGCCTCGGGGGGGAGGCCGCGAGGGGCCTCGATCTTGCCGTAGACGCTGCCGGTGGGGGCGCCGCCCAGCTCCGCCAGCCACGCCCGCACGTCCGCCATGCCGCGCCCCGACGCCTTGAAGCGCCGCACCAGCGTCGCCTCCTCGCCGGGGGCCAGCCGCTTCTTGAGCCCCACCGCGTCCACCGCGGTGACGTAGGTGCGCGCGCCGTGATCGGCGGCGTGGACCTCGGCCTCCAGGGTGGCGGCGCCGTCCAGAGTGTAGCCGTAGGCGCCGGGCAGGGCCTCGTGGCCGAGCCACGGCGTCTTGACCTGGCCTGGCGCCAGGCGCTGCCCCGCGGCGGTGAAGGCCGCCCCGCCGCCGAAGACCAGCCGATCCCCCAGCCGCAGCTGCACCGCCTGCTTGCCCACGTTGCGCGCGGTCGTCTTGAGCACCAGGTGCGGTAGCCCGCGCGCGAGCACCGCGCGGGTGGTCACCTCCACCGTCGTCCCGCCCAGCTCCACCGTCTGCCGGGAGAGCACCGCGCCGCCCTGGCTCCCCTCGGCGGTGCGCACGTCCTGGGCGATGACCCGCTGGAGCGGGCCGGCCTCCAGGCCGATCAGGGGCGTCAGCGCGATCAGGCCGTCGTCGCCGCCGCTGGTCGCCACCGCGTCCACCACCGCCCCCGGCACCACCCAGGCGTCCCGATCCGGGGTGTCCTGCTCCGGGGCGTCCTTGTTGCGCTCGATGAGGTAGCGGCCGTCCTCGTGGGCCAGCAGCAGATCCTCGCGGCTCCCGGCGGCCAGGGCGCCGCTCATGAGCGCGCCGGGCCGCTCGGCCCGCACCGGGGTCACCCCCTCGTCGGGCGCCGCCAGCGCGCCGGGGCGCGGCGCCTCATCCGGCGGCGTCTCGGGCGGCGTCGCACACGCCGCCGTCGCCGCCACCATCGCCGCCGCTACGCTCCACGCAACCCGCTGACGCCGCATCGCCTTCACTCCTCGCCGCCCTCGTCGCCGCCCTCGCCGTCGCCCTCACCGGACTCGAACCACTGGCTGAGGGTCTGGATGATCTTGCGGGCCTGGGCGCCGCTGGAGATGTTGAACTTGCCGCGGGGGATGTAGCGCCCGTCCCGCTTCTGGTAGCGCACGATGCGCGCCCGCTGCGGCCCGAACTCCCCCTTCTTCCGGTCGAGGTCCTGGTAGAGGAACATGATGGTGGTCCAGCTGCCCTTGGTCAGCACCACCTTGTCCAGCTCCTTCGTGGTCAGCTCGCCTTCCTCGCTCCACTCGATGGTCAGCTCCTCGATCGTCTCGGCCATGCTGCTTGTGTCCTCCGTGCCTCGTGTGCGCTGCGCGCCGGTCGTTGACCCCGCTGGGGGGATCTACCTAGCGCACCGCGCCGCAGCGGGTCAACCCGCTCCGCGCTTCCCTGGCGCCGCCAGCCGGTGTAGAGTGCCCGCGCCGCCTCCGGCGGCCCCACCCGAGCCCTGCGCAGGAGAGGCAGCATGAGCGAAGCAGTCGAAGCGGTGCGCTACGCGATCATCGGCGCCGGGGTCAGCGGCCTGGCCTTCGCTGCGGCGCTCCAGGACCGGGACTACCTCGTGCTGGAGCGGGACGACGCCATCGGCGGCTACTGCAAGACCGTCGCGCAGGACGGCTTCACCTGGGACTACTCCGGCCACTTCTTCCACTTCCGCCGCCCCGCCATCGAGGCGTGGCTCCGCGACCGGATGCCCGGCGAGGAGATCCTGACGGTCCAGAAGTCCGCGAAGATCTATTATGGGGATCGCTGGATCGACTTCCCCTTCCAGAAGAACATCCACCAGCTCCCCCAGGCCGAGCTGCTGGCGTGCCTCCACGATCTCTACTTCCGCGACGCCGCCAAGCCTGTATCCACGTTTCAAGAGATGTTGATCTCCCGCTTTGGCGAGGCGATCTGCGAGAAGTTCCTCATCCCCTACAACGAGAAGCTCTACGCCTGCGATCTGAACGACCTCGACGCGGACGCGATGGGGCGCTTCTTCCCGCACGCGGAGCTGGGGGAGATCATCGCGAACTTCCGGCAGGCCGACAACGCCTCCTACAACGCGACCTTCACCTACCCGCGCGGCGGGGCGATCCAGTATGTCCGGGCGCTCTACTCGGCGGTGGAGCCGTCGCAGGTCTGCACGGGGGACGGGGTGGTCGCCATCGACGCCGGGCGTCGGACGCTGCGGACCGCCTCGGGGCGGGTGGTGCGCTATGAGCGCTTGATCACCTCGGCGCCCTTCGACCGCCTCATGGGGATGCTGGGTCGCCCGGTGGACCCGGCGATCTTCTCGTCGAACAAGGTCCACGTCTACAACCTGGGCTTTGACGCCAAGGGCCCCGAGGGGGTCCACTGGCTCTACGTCCCGCAGCGCGAGCGCTGCTTCTACCGGGTCGGCTTCTACGACAACATCTTCAACGACCCCCGGATGAGCCTCTACGTCGAGGTCGGCGCGCGCACGGGGGACGCCATCGACGACGGCGCGCTCCAGGCGCGCGTGATGGAGGATCTGCGGGCGTGCGGGATCGTCACCGACCAGCGCCTGGTCAGCCGCCACAGCGTGACGCTGGACCCGGCCTATGTCCACGTCCGCGCGGCGGCCCGCGAGCGCTTCGCCGCGCTGGAGCGCACCCTCCAGGCCTGGGGCATCTACCCGGTGGGGCGCTACGGCGCCTGGACCTACTGCTCGATTGAGGACAACATCGCGGAGGCCTGGGAGCTGGCCGGGCGCTTCAACGCCTTCAAACAGGAGGGATGAAGATGGACGCAGCGGAGGGTTCGCTCTTTGAGCGCTCGGGCGGCGAGCCGGTGTGGCGCGCCGTGATGGCGACGTTCTTCGAGCGCGTCTTTGAGGACGTCATGATCGGCTACCTCTTCATGGGGCAGGACCGGGCGCGGCTTGAGGCGCGGGAGTTCGAGCTGGCGGCGAGGACGCTCGGGGCGACCTCGGTACACTATGCGGGGCGTCCGCTCCGGGAGGCGCATCGTCGCCACGCGATCCTGGGGGGGCACTTTGAGCGCCGCCTGGTGATGCTCCGCGAGGCGATGCAGGCCCACGGCGTCCCCGAGGAGGCCCAGGACGCGCTCCTGAGCCACAACCGCAGCCTGCGCCACCTGATCACGGCCAACGAGGGATCGCAATGCATCCACGACGCACCCTGAGCCGCCTCGCGGCGCTCCTCCTCGCGGCGCTCCTGGCCGCGTGCGCCACGACGCCTGTCCCCAGGCGCCTCGACGAGGCGCCAGCGGCGCCGGCGCCCCGGACGTGGGCGTCCACGGTGGCCGCGAGCGGCGGGGGCTGGCGGGTGGAGGGCGAGGCGCGCCGGGGGCCGGTGATGATCCTGGCGGCTGCGGGGTGGCCCGATGGGGCGCCGGAGCCTCCCGTCGTCGCGGTGGGGCTGGCCGACGGGGAGGGGGGGCTGCACCTGCTGGCCTCGCGGGGGGAGGGGGCCACGGCGGGCGACGCGGCGGCGCCGCTGGCGGCGGCGCCGCGCGATGATCCGCGCCCGCTGGCGGCGCTGGGCACCTTCAGCGCGGCGGAGGGGCTGAAGGTGGACCTGCGCGGCGCGGTGGACGGCGATCAGGCGTTGCTCTTCGCGGCGGACGCGACCGAGCCGCTCCAGGGGCTCCTGGGGACGGCGCGGCGGGAGGGGGGCGGGTGGAGCCTCCAGCTCCTGCGCCCGGCGCTGCCCGCGTCGGTGCTCGTGGTGCGGATCGGCCACCTGGACCCGGCGCTGGGGGAGCTGGCGGTGCCTGCGGAGGCGACCTGCCTCCCGGCGGTGCCGGGGGTGCGCTGGACGCCGCCTGCGGTTCCCCTCAGCCAGCGCCCCCCGGCGCCGCCGCTGGCGGTGACGGCGGCGCGCTGCGAGGGCGACGCGCTGGCCTCGGTCACGCTGGAGGCGCCGGAGGGCGTCCTGCGGACGCCGCTCTGGGCGCCGCGCCGCCTCACGCTGGAGGGGGATGACCTCGCGCTGCTCCAGCCGCTCCTGGCGCTCCGGAGCGGCGCGGCGGACCACGCCGCAGGCGGGGTCGGGCTGCTCGCGCCGACGACCCCTTCGGCGCGGCTCCTCCGGGCGGCGCTGCTGCTGGAGCTGGGCCTCCCCAGCGTTGTCCAGGCGGCGCTGGAGGGGCTGGAAGGCGAGGAGCCCGCGCGCCTCCGGGCGGGGCTCGCCTTGCGGGCGGGAGATCCCACAGGCGCCCGCGACGCGCTGGCGAGCCCTGGCGCGCCGCTCCTGAGCGGCGCCGGGGGAGCCCAGCCGCTCCGGGTGGCGCAGCTCCTCACCCAGCACCCCGACGATCCGGCAGCGGCTGCGGCGGCGCTCCTGGCAGAGCTGCCTGCGGCGCCCTCCCCGGAGCGCGTCCCCATCGGCAGCGCCGCGGTGCTCGCCTCCCTCAGCGCCGATCAGCCCAGCGAGGCCCTCCGGCTCGCCCGCGCCCTGGACAAAGACGCGGCTGACGATGAGGAGCGCGCCCAGACGCTCCAGCTGGTCGCCTTCGCTCTCCTGGGCGTCGAGGACCCTCGCGGGGCTGCGGCGGCGCTGGAGGAGGCGCTGCCGCGGGTCATCGCCTACCAGGGCGAAGCGGAGCGCGCGCGGGTGCTCCGGCTCCTGGCGTCGCTCCAGCAGCCGGCCTCGGCGGAGCAGGCGCGCTCCCTGCGCGACGCCTCGGAGGCGTCGCTGGCCTCCCGCGATCTCGACCTCATCGCAGAGGCTGCCGCCGCCGAGTGGCTGGCCTTCGCAGAGGAGCACGCCGCGGCGCCCGAGCCGCCCCCTGACGCCGCCGCGCGCCTCCAGCGCGCCCTGGAGGCGACGCGTCGCGCCGACCGCCTCGATCTGGCGGCGCGCTGCGCCCGCTACGGCGTCCTCCTCCTCCCGGCCAGCGCGGACATCGAGGCGCGCGCCCGCGCTGCCCGGGAGCTGCTCCCCGAGGCCATCGCCTCCCACGATCCCGGCGAGATCGCCATCGCCTACCTCCTCATGGCGCGGGTCGAGCGCGCGCGCTTCCGTTACACGGAGTCGCAGGCGCTCTATGATCTATCCATTGATTTCTCGGATATGCTGGGTGATGACGCCATGACTGCCAGCATCGAAGACGAGGCGAAGGAGGTCGAGTAGGAGGTCCCCATGACGACACCGCCGCGTGCATCGAGGTAAGGCTCTGATCTGCTTGTGGTTTTCTGCATATAATTCAACGTAATACCGCATCGACAAAACGAAATGAGTATGTCATAGGGTGGTTGGACTCAGCTCAGGAGGCCCTATGAGGAAACCCTTTCCCGAGATTTCCGAATCCGCCGAGACGTTGGATGCCTTGCTCAAGAGCCAGACGCGAA
>CAUJGC010000028.1 GCA_963169075.1 Myxococcota bacterium | reverse complement strand
CGCCCCCTAACCCTTTAAAATATAAAAAATATATTTATTTTTTTTTTATTTTTGTTGGGGTTTTGGGGAGCCTCGGGCGGCTGGGGGAAGCTCCCCCAGACCCCCCACCCGCCCTCAGATGACAGGCCGCCGCGCCCGCGCGCTCAGCCCGCAGCCGTAGCGGAGCGCCTGGTACTCCTCGGAGAGCGCGAAGCGCAGCAGATCCGCGATCTCGGGGAGGCGGCGGAGGTGCTCCTGGGTGTCGCGGTCGTGGAGCGGGCCGCTCCACTGCCGACCCCGCAGCGTCGCCAGCACCGCGCCCGAGACCTGCCCCGAGAGGACCAGCCCCGCCCGCACCGCCGCCAGGTGGATCATCGCCGGCCAGGCCTCGCAGTGGGCCTGGCGGAGCGCGCCCATGGCAGGCGCCGCCACCTCCGCCACCCGCTTGCGCAGCGAGGCGTTGAAGACGCCGCCCACCGCGTCCGCCAGCTCCGCCGAGCGGGGATCGGTGATCTCCGAGAGCGACTGGCCCAGCTGCTTGGTCAAGATGCCCTCCAGCAGGTGCCACACGTCCCGGCCGTCCAGGTGCGTCAGGGGCGAGACGTTCATCCACGCCATCGCCGCCGCGTACCCGGCCCAGAAGCGCGCGACCTCGGGGCCGAAGCCCTCGAACATGCCGCGATGGAACCAGAGGGTCGGCCCGGGGAGGATCTGCGGCGTGTCCGAGCCCGAGTCCCCCATCAGCAGCTTCACCTTCGGCATCCCGAAGGCCGCCGCCGCCGAGGTCACCATCTCCGCGACGTGCTCCAGCTCGCCGCTCTTGAGGCGGCGCCCGCCCAGGCTCTCGGGCGTGGGCACCTGCTCTCCCCAGAGCTTCAGCGCCAGGGGGACCATCGCCTGGAGCACCGGCAGCACGCCGCCCTGGAGCCCCTCGGGGAGCAGCTGCGCGTGGAGCAGCTCCGCCTCGAAGGTCCGGGTGGGCCGCGTCTTGAGGCGGACCTGATCCACGACGATCTCACCTGCCGCCCGCGGATCGAGGACATAGCGGATCTGCTGGATCGTGCGCAGGCGCTCGTGGTCGTCCACCTCGCGGTAGAGCGTCTCCAGGCCCTCGTAGGGCGCCAGATCCAGCGGCTCCTCCCGGTGCAGCTCCAGCATGAGGGCGTGGCAGCGCGACTCCTCCCCCGCCACCCGGCAGAGCGCCTGGGCCTGGCGGACCCGGAGCTTGCGGCGGAGGACAGGGTCGGCGGCGCCGTCGGCCAGCTCCGCCCAGAGCGCCGCCGCCGGGCGCCACCGCCCCAGCTCCTCGCCTTGCAGCGTCGCCACCCGCTCCAGCAGGCGCCGCCGGTCGGCGGCGGTCAGGACCTCGGGGGCCGCCATGCGGGCGGTGCGCTCGATGAGGTCGCAGACCTCGGGCAGGGTCTTGTTGGCCCGGGACGCGGCCAGGAGGCCGTCCAGCAGCTCCTCCCGGGCGGGGTGGGTGTCCCAGATGAGGGCGTAGATCTGCTCGGCCTTGCCCCAGTCCCCCAGCGGGTCCGCGTAGAGGCGGGCCAGAGTGACGTAGTCGGAGAGCTGGGCCTCGGGGACCTCGCTGGTGAGGATGGCGTTGAAGATGCCGATGGCCTTGTAGGGGGAGCCCACCTCGGCGTGGGCGTGGGCCAGGAGGGAGGCGCAGGGCACCTCCTCGGCGCTGCCCCGGTGCTCCTCCAGGAGCTGGCTCAGGAGCGCCACGGCCTTGCGCCCGAAGACGCCGCCGTCAAACTCCAGCGGCCCGGCGTAGGGGTTGTAGCCCCCGTCCTCGGCGGGGCGCTCGGCCTCGGCCAGGTACATCCGGGCGAGGAAGCGGCCCGCCTCCAGGCGCTTGTCCTGCTCGGGGGAGAGGGTCATGAAGGCCTCCAGCGAGCGGATCACGTCCCACTTGTCCCCGTGCTGGAGGGCGATGCGGGCGATGTCCAGCAGCGCCTCGTGGCGCTCGCTGCACGCGTGGAAGCTGGTGCGGTAGGCCTGGAGGGCGTCCAGCGGGTCGCCGCCGCGCTGCTCGATGGTGACGCCCAGGCGGTAGGCCAGGAGGCTGCGGCGCTGGGCGCTGAGGTCCTCGGCGCAGAGGTGCCCCTCCAGGGCCTCCCCCAGCAGCTCCCAGGCCTCGGCCTCCTCCAGCACCTCGTAGAGCCGCTCCTGCACAGGCGAGGCATAGGCCTCCTGGTGGACGGCGCGCTTGAGGAGGTCGTCGCGGCGCTCGGGGTCCAGCGGGGCCAGCTCCAGGAGGCGGCGGACCCGCAGCTCGGGGGAGCGCAGGTGGTCCGCCTCGGCCCGGAGGGCGCGCACCCGCGCCGCGCGATCCCGCGCCACCAGGCACGCCTCCAGGCGGAGCGAGGCCGGGTCGGGGCTGGGGGCGGCCTGGAGCGCCCGGAGCGCCCGCTGGCGCCCCGCCGCCCCCTCCCCGGCTCCCAGCTCCGCCAGGGCGATCCGGCGGCGGAGCGCCGCCGGCAGCGACGCCACCAGCGCCGCAGGCGCCTGGGCCAGCGCCCGGAGACCGCCGCGGGAGAGCTCCGCCAGCGCGGCGCTCCACACCGCCCGTCGCCCGTCGCGCTCCAGCCCCTCCCCTTCGACCTGCTCGCCCCAGCGCCCCAGGAAGGCCTCCAGCAGCGCGGCGCTCTCGACGCCGGCGCCGGCGCAGAGGAGCCCCAGGAGCCCCTCGTCCAGCGTCCGCCCGGCCCCGGCCCAGAGGCCGGCCAGGGCGGGGAGATCCCGGCGGTGGGCCGAGGCCACCTCCAGCAGATCCCGCGCCTCCCGGTCGGTGGGGTCCAGGGCGAGGGCCTGCCGCCGCAGCTCCAGGCCCGCCGCCGGGTTGTCGCTGGTCAGCTCGGCGCGCCGCGCCAGGTGGCGCAGCGCCAGGCGCTGGGTCGGCGCGGTGGCGCTCTCGTGGCTCACCCGCGCCACGGCGGCGTCGCGATCCCGCTCAGGGACCGAGGCCAGGCGCAGGATGTTGTGCAGCGCGTGGGCGTGGTCCGGGTCCGAGGCCAGCGCCTCCTCCCAGGCCTCCAGCGCCCCCACCGGGTCGCTCAGGCGCCGCGCCCGCAGCTCACCGAGCCGGAACCACTGCTCGGCGGCGTCTCCGGCGTCGTCCAGGCTGTTGGCCTTGCGCTCCACCAGCTCCGCCACCTGCTCCCAGCGCCCCTGCTCCGCGTAGAGGTCCAGGAGGCGATCCACCGCGGAGGTCTCCTCCACCCCCGACTCCACGATGCGCTCATAGAGCTCGATGGCGGCGACGCGGCGCCCCAGGCGCTGCTCCAGGATCTCGGCCATGGCCTCCATCCGGCGGGCCCGCAGGAGGGTGTCATCCAGCACCTCCAGCTCGGCCTCGCTCATCGCCAGCAGGTCCTCAAAGCGCTCGTCGGCCCCCAGGAGGCGCCCCAGGGCACCCAGCGCCGGCGCGAAGTCGGGGGCGGCCCCCAGGGCCTCGCGGTAGAAGCCCTCGGCGCGCGCCGCGTCCTGAAGCTCCCGCTCCGCGATGCGGCCGCAGGTCCAGAAGAGCGTGGCCGTCTCATCGGCGTCGTCGATGTAGGCGGCCTCCCGGAGGTGGTGCTGGATCAGGGCCTCCCACTGCTGGGTGCGCTGGTAGAGCCGGGTCAGCCCGCTGGCGGCCCAGGTGGACTCGGGGGTCAGGGTGAGGAGGCGCCCGAGCAGCTCCGCCAGGAGGCGGTCGTTGCTCAGGTGCAGCTCGCAGAGGCGCGCGGCGCGCTCCAGCAGCTCGATCTGGCGGCGGCGGCTGGTGAAGCGCGGGGCGGCGACGCTGTAGAGCCGCACCACCTCCTCCCACTCCCCCTCCGCGCTGTAGAGGCGCGCCGCGCCCTCCAGCGCAGGCAGCGAGGTCGGCTGGGCCCCGAGCGCCGCCAGGTAGTGGCGCAGCGCGGCGGTGGGATTGACGAGGCGGTCCTCGTAGAGCTCGGCCAGGCGCAGGTGGCGCCGCCAGGCGTCGGGGAGCGGCGCAGGCGCCGCCAGCTCCTTCTCATAGAGGTCCGCCAGCCCGTAGGGGTTGTTCTGCCGCGCGTAGATGCGCCCAAGCGCCCGGAGGGTGGGGCCGTGGTGCGGGAGCTGGGCCAGGGCCTCATGGAAGACCTCCATGGCCGCCGACGTGTTCCCCGCCACCTCCTCGAAGAGCTGCCCCATCCGGGCCAGGAGCGCCGCCCGCTCCCGCGGGGTCGCCGTGCTCTCCATCTGGTTGCCCAGGGCGTCGATCAGGCCCTCCTCCTGCTGGAGGTGCAGGAGGGCCTCCACGTGGCGGCGCGCCAGCGTGGCGTCTTCGGGGTGGCGCTCCACCCCGGCCCGCAGCGTCCGCTCGGCGGCGGCCAGATCCCGGAAGCGGTGCTCATGCAGCGAGGCCAGCGCCTCGAAGAGGGTCGGGCTGCCGCCGGCCTGCGTGGCCTCCTCCAGCACGTCCCGGAGCTGCTCCCACTCGCAGAGCTCCTCCAGGACCTCCGCCAGCGACTCCAGCAGCTCCGGGTCTCGGCGGCCGCTCTCGAAGACCGCTTGCAGGAGCGAGGCCGCCGCGCGGCTCTCCCGCAGCGTGAAGCGCCGCAGGTTGGCCCCGCTCCACGCCCACGCCTGGCTGGCCGCCAGGGCCTCGGGGGTGGCGGCGGCTACGGCCTCCGGGTCCCGCAGATCGACCTCGATCAGCTCGGCCCGCACCGCCAGGGCCTTCTCCACGCTCCGCAGGCTCAGGGCGTGGGCCGCCCGCAGCATGGCCTCCATCCGGCCCCACGACGCCGGCAGCGCCGGGTCCAGCGTCTGCGACGCCAGCGGCCCGGCGGCCCCCGACTCCGGGCGGCCCCGGCTGATCAGCTCCAGCAGGAGCTGGAGGTGCGCCTTGCGCTCGCCCTCTGCCCCGCCGATCTCGCGCGCGATGAAGAGCGCCAGCGTCCGCCAGTTGCCCGCGGTGCGGTGCAGGCGGCGCAGCGACTCCTGGGCCTCGGCGTAGCGGGCGTCGTTCTGGAGCGCCCGGCGGTAGGTCAGCTCGGCCTCGGCCCGGTCCCCGCCGACCAGCTCCTGCGCCTCTCCCAGCGCGGTGAGCTGCCCCGGCGCGTCCTTCCCGCGCGGCGAGACGACCATGTCTTCGCTCAAGATCTCGATGAAGTCGCGGGCGACCGGGTCCAGCGCCGGCGCGCCCTCAGCCGCGGCCTCCACCGCAGGCTCCGGCGCGTCGCTCGCCTCGGAGTGTCTGGAGGGGTGCAGCAGCAACGCCGGGCGGCTCAGCTCCTCGTGAGCGAGCCCAAGGCCCAGGATGTCCAGCTCCAGATCGTTGCTCTGCGGCGCGTCGCCTGATCGCGTCTCCACGGTTGACCTCCCTGTCCCGTGCGCTGCGCTGAAGAGGAGAGAGGGAAGTGTCCATCCGTGGACGTCCTCGGAGCTCCCAGCGCCGACCCGGGGATCAAACCCCCAGACCACGCCCTATCGTGCCAGAACCAACCCCCCATGAGAAGCCCCCAAACGTATCCAGCGCCACTTTTTTTGTGCGCTCGACGTCGTGTGGCACGGGCCCCGTGCCTGCTTCCATAAGTATCAAGCGAGGGTTGATACGGAGGCGCAGCAGCCGCTCTCCCCCCCGTGACGGCAACCCCCCCGGCCCCGTAAGCTCCTGCATCGCACAGCGAACAGGAGCAACGGGGCCGGTCCCCCCCGTGACGGCAACCCCCCCGGCCCCGTAAGCTCCTG
>CAUJGC010000027.1 GCA_963169075.1 Myxococcota bacterium | reverse complement strand
AGCGAGGTGGTCGAGAGCTGGCCGAGGGGGGTGACCTGCGCGCTGGGCCACTCGACGCGGGCGACGTCCCAGATGCGGCCGGTGCTGTCGAGGAGCTGCGGCCCGAAGGTGCCGAGGAGCTGCCCGCGGTTGTAGATGCGGACGGTGGCGCGGGTGGAGGTGGAGGCGGAGCCGTCGTAGCTGTCGAGGTAGTAGTGGAGGAAGACCCGGTAGGTGCCGGGGAGGAGGCGGGCGACGTTGATGTTCTCGGGGCCGAAGCCCTGGATGTTGTCGGTGTCGAGGAAGGGGTCATCCATCCAGTCCCCGGCGGCGCCCCAGTCCGGGTTGGGGTTGGCGTAGAAGCAGTCCTCGGGGCAGCCGAAGATGGGGTCTCCCTCGCGGACGAAGTGGAGATCGACGTCGCAGTCGTCGCTGTCCCACTCCAGCTGGATGTGGAGGTCCTGCTCCTCGATGGGGGGAGGCTCTGCGACGCCGTTGAGATCGACGCGGACCGCAGGGGAGGCGGGGTCGTCGGAGCGGACCTCGAAGAAGCCGACCTCCAGGCCCGCGCGGCCCGGGGTGAAGGTGGCCTCGACGACGGAGCGCCCCTGTCCGGGGATGACCAGGGGGAGCGGCGAGGCCGGGGTCCACTGGAAGGAGGCAGGGGTGGGGACGCCGAAGAAGGTGCCTCGGGCCAGGTCGCGGACGGTGAGGTCGCGGCTGCCGCAGTTGGTGATCTGGACCTGGCGCGTCTCGGTCTGCCCGCGCTGCACCGCGCCGAAGCCGACCCGGGTGGGGGTGACGCTGATGCACGGGCTGGTCGTGGCGTCCTTGATCTGGACCTGGACGGTGATGGGGACCACGCTGGGGAGGGAGGTGAAGACGCGAAGCTCGGCGGTGGCCGGGGTGAGCTGCTGGGCGGTGTAGGTCACCTCCAGCTCCGCGACGCCGCCGCGCTCCAGCGGGGCGTTGACCAGGGCCGCCGCGCCGCCCAGCCCGAAGCCCGGCGACGCGCTGGTGAGCTGGACGTCCAGGATGTCCACCGCGCGCGCGCTGTTGTTGAGGAGCAGCACCCGCTGCGACACCTCCTGCCCCACCATCCCCACCGAGAAGCTCACCAGCTCGGGATCGGCCACCACGGCGCCGGTGGGGTCAGGCGCGGCGTCGGGCGCCGCGTCGTCGGCGGCGTCGTCGGCCTCGGGGGCGTCAGGCGCGGCGGCGTCGGGGAGATCGGGGTCGTTGTTGGTCGGGGCGTTGTTGCTGGGGTTGTTGGCGCTGGGGTTGTTGTCGTCCCCGGCGTCCTGGGGGTCCGCGTCGGGTCGGGCGCGGCAGGCGCCGCCGACGCAGACCTCGCCTGGGGCGCAGGTCTGGCCGCCGCAGGCGCCCGCTGCGGCGGCCCCTGCCCCGGCGTCGTCATCGCAGGCGACGACGCCCGGCGTCAGGAGGAGGACAAGGAGCGCCGCAGCGGCGCCGAGGGAGCGGAGCATCTCGCGCATGGAGAACCTGGCGTAGGGAGGAGGTCAAGACGCGGCCCAGCGTCTCTCTATGGCATAGAGGGGCTGGCGGCGGAGGTCAATCTGCGCTAGGGTCCGCCCTCCCGCGAGGAGCGCGGGCCGAGCAGAGACGGGAGCGAGCGAGCAGAGCCATGGCGATCACCTTTGATCTATTGAAGACGGACGGCCGCGCGCGCCGCGGGCGCGTACACACACCCCACGGGAGCATCGAGACGCCGATCTTCATGCCCGTCGGCACCGCAGGGGCCATCAAGGGCCTCACGCCGCGGGATCTTGGGGAGGCCGGGGCGCAGATCTGCCTGGCGAACACCTACCACCTGCACCTGACCCCCGGCGAGGACGTGGTGGGTCGGGTGGGCGGGGTGCATCGCTTCATGGCGTGGGACAAGCCGATCCTGACGGACTCGGGCGGCTTCCAGGTCTTCAGCCTGCCCAAGAAGGCGTTCACCGAGGAGGGCGTGCGCTTCAAGTGGCAGGTGGACGGGCGCGAGGTCTTCCTCTCGCCGGAGATCTCCATGGAGATCCAGCAGACGCTGGGTGCGGACATCGCGATGGCGTTTGACGAGTGCGTGCCGTTCCCGTGCACCTGGAAGCAGGCCCACGACGGGGTGGATCGGACGCTGCGCTGGCTGGACCGCTGCATGAAGGCCCACACGCGGGAGGATCAGGCGCTCTTCGGGATCGTGCAGGGCTCGACCTTCGACGATCTGCGGATCCGCTCGGCGGCGGAGACGATCCAGCGGGATCTCCCGGGGTACGCCATCGGCGGGGTGAGCGTCGGTGAGGGTCACGAGCTGATGATGCGGGCGGTGGACGCGGCGGAGCCGCTCCTGCCGAAGCACAAGCCGCGCTACCTGATGGGTGTGGGCTACCCGAACGACATCGTGGAGGCCATCGGGCGCGGGATCGACATGTTCGACTGCGTGCTGCCGACGCGGCTGGCGCGCTCGGGGATCGTGTTCACGCGCAAGGGGGCGTACCGGGTCACCCACAAGAAGTACCGCAAGGACCGCTACCCGCTGGACACGGACTGCGCGTGCTACGCGTGCGCCAACTTCTCCCGGCTCTATGTGCATCACCTGCTGCGCAACAAGGAGATCCTGGGGACGATGCTCATGACGACCCACAACATCGCCTTCTACATGCGGCTGGTGGCGCAGGCGCGTCAGGCCATCGAGGAGGGCCGCTACGAGGCGTTCCGGGTGGAGTTCCTGGCGTCGTATCTGGGCGGCGAGGAGACGATTGATGGGGAGGACGCGCGGGGGGAGGACTGAGCCTCCGGGGGGCGCTCGGGGGGGCTTGCAGGAATAGGGTGCCCAGGGCACAACATACAGACCAGACGCGAGCCGCGGCGCAGAGTGCGCCGCGTGACGCCCCCCCCGACGCGAGGAGCCCATGACCGCACACGAGTTCGCGCCGCCTGCTGCCCCGGTTCAGGGTGTGGCGGGCGCGCTGGATGTCGCCAACCGCCTCTTCAACCGCCTGCGCGCCGCCGTGGTGGGGCGTGATGACGTGATCGAGCTGATCCTGGTGGCGCTCTTCGCAGACGGTCACGTGCTGCTGGAGGACTATCCGGGTTCGGGGAAGACGACGCTGGCGAAGACGCTGGGGCTCTCGATCCTGGACGACGAGCCAGACGACGACATCCCGAGCTTCCGCCGCATCCAGTTCACGCCGGACCTCCTGCCGAGCGACATCTCGGGGGTGAACATCTTCGACGTGGAGGCCAACCGCTTCGACTTCCGTCGGGGGCCGATCTTCACGTACACGCTGCTGGCGGACGAGATCAACCGGACCTCCCCGAAGGTGCAGTCGGCGCTGCTGGAGGCGATGGCGGAGAAGCAGGTGACGGTGGACAACACCACCTACCGGCTGGACGATCTCTTCTTCGTGATCGCGACGCAGAACCCGCTGGATCTGGCGGGGACGTACCCGCTGCCGACGGCGCAGCTGGATCGCTTCCTCTTCAAGATCCGGATGGAGCACATCAGCCGCGAGGACGAGCTGAACGTGCTGGCGCCCTACCCTGCCCCGCGCGAGAACAAGGTGGCGGAGCTGCCGGGGGTGACGCGGACGGAGGTGCTGGAGGCGCGGCAGATCTGCCGCGAGCATGTGCACGTCGCCAAGCCGATCAAGGAGTGTCTGGTGGACATCGCGCGGGCGACCCGCGAGGACCGGAGCATCATCTCGGGGGTCTCGACCCGCGCGCTGGTCTTCGCGCTGCCTGCGCTCCAGGCGCGGGCGATGTTCCACCGCCGGGACTATGTGGCGCCGGAGGACGTGGCGGCGCTGGCGCCGTTCATCTTCGCGCACCGCGTGGAGCTGGTGCCCGGGATCACCGACGCCCACGAGATCATCCGGGGCTGCGCCGCAGGGCCCATCGAGACGCTCAACCGCGCCAGCCTGCGGGCTGCTGCGCAGACGGCCTGAGGGGGGCAGCCGCCTTGGCGACCCAGCCTGCGCTTATGGAGTCGGGAGAGGGCTCGGGGGACGACGCTCGCGCGATGTTGCGTCGCTGGGGCGGCCGCTTGCGGGCGTTGATGGATCTCCAGCCCATCACGCCGCTCTGGCTGGTGGTGGGGCTGGGCTCGGCGGCGGGGCTCCGCTATCTGGCGGGGCCCCGGATGGATCTGGTCATTTTGGTGATGGGTTACGCGGGGTTGGCGCTCTGCGCGCTGGCGTTGCTGACGGTCACGCCGGCGGCGCTGATCCTCGGGCGGGTGCTGCGTCGTGCGACCAGCGCGACGCCGGAGGTGCTGGAGGCCGGCTCCCCGGTGCGGACGGGGTTCTCGATCCCGAACCTGGGGTGGCTGCCGCTGGTGTCCATCGAGTGGCGCTGGGTGGAGCCGGACGGCGTGCGGGTCGAGCCGGTGTCCAAGGGGCTGCGCCGCTTTGAGGAGGTGGTCTTTGAGGAGCGGGGCCGGGTGAAGTCGATCGCGCGTCAGTTCACGGTGAGCGACGTGCTGGGGCTCTGCCGGGTGCGCTGGACGCAGCGTCGGGCGGAGTCGCTGACGATCCTGCCAGCGGTGGGGGCGATGCGGCGGATGCCGATCATCCAGACCTTCCAGAGCGGGGACGAGATCCCGCACCCGGCGGGGCGCCCCGAGGGGGGCCGCCACGAGCTGCGGCGCTACGTCCACGGGGACTCGGCGCGGCATGTGGTGTGGAAGATCTTCGGGAAGACGCGGCGCCTCATGGTGCGCGAGCCGGAGCGGGCCATCGCGCGCTCGACCAACACGGCGGCGTACCTGGTGACGTCCCGGGACGACGAGGCGGCGGCGGCGGCGGCGCGTGTGGCGGTGGAGAGCGAGGTGCTCGGGGCGCGCTGGGCGCTGGGGGCGGACGGCGGCGCGGCGCCGGTGAAGACGCGCTCGGCGGCGATGGAGGTGATCGCGGCCTCATCCCGGCATCGGGAGCTGGCGGGGCGCGGGCTAGCGGGGTTCATGGACACGGTGAGCCGGGAGGGGTTCACGCGGTGCATCGTGTTCGCGCCGTGGCGTCCGGGGCCGTGGGTGGACTCGGTGCTCTCGGCGGCGGCGTCCCGTCCGGGGATGTTTGAGGTGGTGGTGGCGACCGACGGCCTGGCGCCGACGCCGAAGCGGACGCTCTGGCGTCGGCTCTTCACGGCGGGGACGGCGGAGGCGGAGGAGGCCGCGAAGGTGGAGCAGCTCGACGCGGTGGTCGAG
>CAUJGC010000026.1 GCA_963169075.1 Myxococcota bacterium | reverse complement strand
CCCCCACCTCCGCCGAGCCTCCCACCACCGCGGCACCCGCCCCGGCCTCCGCCGCCGCCACACCCGCGCGCCGCGCGCGCCGCACGCCCCCCAGCCGCCCCAGACGCGGCGCCACACCCACACGCAGCAACAAGGTGGACCTCTGGCGATGAGCCCCGCCACACACCGCACCCCCAACACGCCCCCCGCGCACCCGCTGCAGCGCGCCTGCGCCGCCGGGGCCCTCCTCGCCGCCCTCGCCCTCCTCCCTGCCGCCGCCGTCGCACAGGACGCCGACCCCGTCCAGAGCCTCGTCCAACGCGCCCGCGAAGCCCGCGACGCCGAACGCTACGACGAGGCCATCCTCCTCCTCGACCAGGCCTACGCCCTCCACCCCGACCCCGCCCTCCGCTTCAACCTCGCCAAGGTCTACGAGCGCAGCGGACAATGCCAGAACGCCCTCCGCGCCTACGCCCAGGCCGCACGCGAAGGCGCCGCAGGCGCCCTCCCGCGCACCGAGGTCACCCTCGCCGCACGCCAGGAGCTGCGCGCCTTCACCTGCCCCACACAACCCGACGACACCCTCCCCCTCCTCGAAGCCGCCCTCCGCGACGACCCCGCGCCCGACCCCGCCCTCCGCCTCAACCTCGCCTCACACTACCTCCAGGCCCAACGCTGCGACCTCGCCAGGACACACCTCACCCTCGTCCGAGACACCACCCCCCAGGACCACCCCGCCCACAAAGAGGCCGCCCAGACCCTCGACACCTTCGCCTGCGTTGACGCCAACGCCGACCTCCACCCCCTCCCCGATCCCGACCCCACCCGCGCCGAGGCCTCCGACGCACCCTCCAGGCTCGCCGCCTCCCACCTCGGCCACGGCCTCGTCGGCTGGACCACCCACGGCGGCAACCAGCTCAACCAGCAGCGCACACGCGACGACCTCGACGCCCTCTTCGCCAAAGCACAGACCCTCCCCGCCGACTCCACCTCCTACGCCGTCACCCGAGACGCCTACGACAAGCTCCAACGCACCTACGACGACGGACAGACCCTCTCCCTCGTCGGCCTCCTCGTCGGCACCCTCGGCACCGCCGCCGGACTCACCCTCTGGGTCCTCGACCTCACCGAAGACGACCCGCCCGCCGCCACCCTCCTCCCCTGGACACCCTCGCCTGACGCCGCAGGCGCCACCCTCCACCTCCGCCTCCCTTGATCCAGCCCAGGGGCCTTGCGCCCGGCGATGACCGCCTTATGCTTTAAAGAACGCGGCGGCACGAGCACCCGCAGAACATGTCGAAACACACCGGGGAGCCCCCGTGACCCACCGCATCCTCCCGCCACGACCCGCCACCGCACACCTCGCCTCCACACCCTTCGGCCCCATCGGCTCCCTCGATGAGGTCCGCAGGCCCCCCGCCACGCCCACCTGCGACCCCACACGCCAGAGCGCCCTCGCCTCCGAGCTCAGCGGCTGGATCGCCACCGCACGCGCCTTCCAGCACAACCTCCACGTCACCCTCGTCATCCCCGACGACACCCGACCCCTCCCACCCGACCTCGCCCTCCCCCCCGTCCTCGACGCCATCCTCGACGGCGCCCTCCGACGCAGCGCGCCTGTCCAGGTCACCGTCCTCGTCGCCACGGGCCTCCACGCCCCACCCGCCGACGCCTTCACACAGCGCCTCGAAGCCTGCCTCCGACCCTTCCGCGCCATCCCCCAGCTCCACCTCGCCTGGACCCTCCACGACGCCCGCACCACCGAAGCCCAACGCTTCCCCCTCAACCCCCTCGTCATCCCCCGCGCCGAAGGCGGACGCGCCGACTGCGTCGTCACCGTCGGCCTCGTCGAACCCCACCAGTACGCCGGCTTCTCCGGCGGCCTCAAGTCCCTCTCCATCGGCTGCGGCGCCACCTCCACCATCGCCTCCATCCACAGCCTCGACATCCTCCGCAAAGAGGGCGTCTCCATCGGACAGCTCCAGGGCAACCCCTTCCGACAGACCGTCGACGCCGTCGCCGCCTCCTACGCCGCCCCCACCTTCGCCGTCTCCCTCGTCCCCAACCCCTCCGGGCAAGGCATCGTCGGCCTCTTCGCGGGCGCCACCAACGCCCCCTTCCTCGACGCCGTACGCCTCGCCAGGCGCCTCCTCCTCGTCCCCGTCACCCAACGCTACGACTTCGCCCTCATCAGCGTCCCCGAGGCCAAGTCCGCCAACTTCTATCAAGCCTCACGA
Organism: Myxococcota bacterium; assembly: GCA_963169075.1. Classification (GTDB taxonomy): domain Bacteria; phylum Myxococcota_A; class Bradymonadia; order Bradymonadales; genus CAUJGC01. The sequence goes on along the minus strand of CAUJGC010000026.1, from coordinate 4,473 downwards.
GCCCTCACCTACATCGCCCTACACCCCTCCCCCGCCGTCCGCGACGGCGGCACCCTCATCATCCAGGCCGCCTGCCAGGACGGCTTCGGCGCGGGCCTCGGTGAGCAGACCTTCCGGCAGACCCTCCAGCGCGGACGCCAGCAGCTCCTCGACGAGCTGGCGGGCACCTCGCGCGTCGACGCCCCACCCTCCGGCGGCGCCCAGCGCGCCTACATGCTCGCCCGCGCCCTCAGCCGATACCGCTGCATCCTCGTCGGCGGACCCACCCTCGACGAAGCCCAGCAGGCCGGCGTCGAGCAGGTCCCCACCCTCGACCGGGTCCAGCTCACCGGCGACGGGCTCATCGTCGATGACCCCTTCGTCGCCCTCCCCTTCTTCCAGCCCTGACACACCGCAACCCCGACCCCACACCAGGCCCACGTGACCCAGGACACCGATCTCCTCGTCCGACGCATCGAGGCCCTCCGCGCCCTCGTCTCCGAGATCCAGAAGCACCTCGCTGACCGCATGGACCTCGCCGCGGACTGGCTCCAGGGACACCCCGAGCGCCTCCAACGCTACCGACGCGCCGCCGACGACCTCCGCGCCCAGGCCACACCCCAGGACCCCCTCACACGCCTCGCCGCCGAGGCCCACCTCACCCACCTCGACGAAGACCTCCTCCTCCTCGCCCTCGCACCCGCCCTCGACCGCGCCTTCGGGCGCAACCTCGCCGCCCTCGCGCGCTCCTACAACGTCGGCGCCCCCTCACTCGACACCCTCCTCGGCGTCCTCACCTCCAGCCTCGACCAGCGCCTCGACGCCATGCGCCGCCTCGCACCCGACGCACCCCTCATCCAGCGCGGCCTCCTCTCCCTCTCCAGACCCCGCGCCTCCTCCGCCGACCTCCTCGCCATGGAGGTCCACGTCCCCGAGCGCGTCCAGCGACAGCTCCTCCACGACGCCGCGCCCACACGCCCCGAGGCCCACACACCCGCCCCCCCCACCCGCTCCTTCCGCGACGTCTACCTCCCCCCCGAGCAGCGCCTCCGCCTCCAGGCCATGCTCTACGCTCACCGACCTACACCACCCGCCACCCCCGAGGCCGCCCTCGTCCTCCTCACCGGACCCAGCGGCACCGGCAAGACCGTCACCGCCCAGGCCGTCGCACACGACCTCCAACGCCCCCTCCTCCGCGTCGACGCGCACGACCTCACCCTCCGCTCACCCGACCTCACCGCCGCCTTCAACGACCTCCTCCTCGAAGCCCGCCTCGCCCGCGCGCTCCTCTTCTTCGACGACTGCGAGACCCTCTTCGCCAGCCGACTCCAGGGCAACCGACACCTCGCCGCACTCCTCGCCGGACTCGACCGCGCCCACGACCTCAACCTCATCGCCACACCCTACGAGGAGGTCCTCGACCCCGCCCTCCGACGCCGCGTCCTCCTCCGCCTCAAGCTCGAGACCCCACCCCCCGCCCTCCGACTCCCCCTCTGGCGCGACGCCCTCGCCGCAGCCAACCTCGCAGCAGACGTCGACCTCCCCTTCCTCTCCGAAAAATACGAGTTCAACGGCGGACAGATCACCGTCGCCGCCCGCCTCGCCATCACCTCCGCCGCCGCCGCCCAGGCCCCCATCACCCCGGCCCACCTCGAAGACGCCGCCCAGGCGCAGCTCCAGCAGCACCTCTCCCAGCTCGCCGTCCGCACCATCACCCACCTCTCCCTCAAGGACATCGTCCTCCCCGACGACCTCATGGGCACCATCCGCTCCATCGTCGCCGCCGTCCGCAACCGACGACGCATCTTCGACGACTGGGGCTTCGGAGAGCGCATGACCACCGGGCGCGGCCTCTCCATGCTCTTCCGCGGCGAGTCCGGCACCGGCAAGACCCTCACCGCCGAGATCCTCGGCTCCGAGCTGGCCCTCCCCCTCTACCGCATCGCCATCCCCAAGATCGTCTCCAAATACATCGGTGAGACCGAGCAGAACCTCGAAAAAGCCTTCCGAGAGGCCCAGCTCGCCGGCGCCATCCTCCTCTTCGACGAGGCCGACGCCATCTTCACCAAGCGCGTCGAGGTCGCCAACTCCACCGACCGCTACTCCAACATGGAGGTCAACCTCCTCCTCCAGGAGATGGAGCGCTTCGAGGGCGTCGTCATCCTCACCACCAACCTCGACGCCGCCATCGACGACGCCTTCGACCGACGCCTCAACTACAAGCTCGACTTCCCCTTCCCCGATCCGCCCCTACGACGCCAGATCTGGCAGCGCCTCCTCCCCGACAAGGCCCCCCTCGACCTCCAACCCGAAGAGCTCGACTACCTCGCAGACTCCTTCGAGCTGGCAGGCGGCTCCATCAAGAACGTCATCATCCGCGCCGCCTACGCCGCCGCCGAAGCCGCCGCCACCATCAACATCGACCGCCTCGAAGCCGCCGCCGTCCAGGAGTACCGCGAGCTCGGAAAGCTCGTCAGGACCTGACCTGCTCCTGGCGCGCTCGCTCAAACGCCTCCATCTCCCAGACCCGAGTCCTCACTTGCAGAAAACAACGCACGGCGTTACTTTTTGCATGTCGACACTCGCGGCGACACGCCCAGGCGTCTGACGGGCGAAGACACGCCGCCCCCTCCTCTCTATGGAGATCAGCGAGGATGCGCTCAGCAGCAGAATACATCGAGGATCTGCAAATGAACGGAAGGATGACGTTCACCACCACGCAGGCCATCGAGGCGCTCGGCGTCTCAACCCCTGCGGCCCGCGCGCAGCTGAGGCGGCTGCAGGAGAAGGGGTATATCCAGGCTCCCCATCGCAGCTTCTATGTCGTCGTTCCTCCACAGTATCGAAGACTTGGATGCTTGCCTGCCGATCACTTCATCCCGCAGCTCATGGCGCATCTGAAGGAGCCCTACTATGTGGCGCTCTTGAGCGCAGCGGCCTACCACGGCGCCGCTCACCAGGCGCCGATGACCTTCCAGGTGATGGTCGCGAAGGCGCGACGCGGGCTGATGTGCGGGGGAGTCCGGGTCGACTTTGTGGCGCGACAGGATATGGCGGGCACCTCGGTTTTGGAGCGGAGCGTCCCAACGGGGGTGTTGCGCGTCGCGTCACCAGCCGCCACGGCGCTTGAGCTCGTGGGATATCCCGAGCGAAGCGGCTACCTGGACAACGTCGCGACGGTCCTCGCAGAGCTGGCGGAGTCCATCGACGCAGCGACGCTGCTCCAGGAGGCGCGGCGCGCGCCCACGGCATGGGTGCAGCGCCTGGGCTATCTGCTGGTCCTCGTTGAACAGGAGGAGCTCGCGGGAGCCCTGGATGAGGCCCTCAAAGAGCGCAACGTGTTCACGGTGGCGCTCGCCCCCTGGCAGGACATGGAGGGCGCGCCCCGAGACGCGCGCTGGCAGCTCGCGCTCAACATCGACGTGGAGCCTGATGTATGATCCCTGAACAAGCCCTCGTCGAGTGGCGGCGTGAGGCTCCCTGGGCGGCCAACGCGATGATCGAGCAGGACCTGATCATCAGCCGCGCGCTCGTTGAGCTTTACAGACAACCCGAGATCGCGGAGCGGCTGGCCTTCCGGGGCGGGACGGCGCTCTTCAAGCTCCACCTGCGCCCTGCCGCGCGATACTCTGAGGACATCGATCTGGTCCAACTCCAGGCAGAGCCCATAGGTGACACGCTCAACCTCGTGCGTAGCGTGCTGGATCCCTGGCTTGGCGCACCGCAACGCAAGCTGAAGGAGGGGCGTGTCAACCTCAACTACCGCTTCGACGCCGCGGGCTCGCCTCCGATCAAGATGCGGCTGAAGATCGAGATCAACTCCAGAGAGCACTTCACCGAGCTGGGCTTGATCAAGATGCCTTTCGAGGTCGACAGCCAGTGGTTCCAGGGGAGCGCCCACGTGACCACCTACCCCCTGGATGAGCTGCTCGGGACGAAGCTCCGAGCCCTCTACCAACGCAAGAAGGGGCGAGATCTCTTCGATTTGTGGCTTGCGCTTCACCAGCAGCGGGCCGATCCAGAGGCTGTCATCAGCTGCTTCCTGCATTACATGGAGCGCGGAGAGCACAGCGTCACCCGCGCGCTCTTTGAGGCGAACCTCCATGAGAAGTCCAGCCGCAGCGACTTCCGCGGCGACATGACCCCGCTCCTCCGCCCTGGAGTGGCTTGGGACTTTGACACAGCGATGCAGGTCGTCTTGAGAGAGCTCATCGCCAGGCTCCCGGGTGATCCGTGGCAAGGGCTCGCTGCGCTCGCAACCCCCTCGGCTCCGTAACCGCCGACTCCGCTTCGCTTCATCGGCGGAACGGAGCCGGCTCCCCCCGTGACGGGGGAGCACCGACGAGACGTCGCTTCGCTCCCCGCTCCCTATGGTCGCCCGCGGCCTTCGGGCCGCGCAGCCGCCCACCCGCCCCCACATGTCGCACCCAATCCCGTCGGTGTCCCCCCGTCACGAGGTCGTGGGATAAGGTTTTTGGACGTTCTGACTTCAAA
>CAUJGC010000025.1 GCA_963169075.1 Myxococcota bacterium | reverse complement strand
GCTCGCCACGCCACCCACCGCCCCCCACCCCCCCCCTCGGACCCGTCGGTGACCCCCCGCCACGGGGGGACCGGGGGCGTTCGCCCAGGCTTTGCCGGGACGTTACGCCCCCGGGGGGGGTCACCCCCCGATGCCCAGATCCGCAGCCGTGAGGGGTTGACCTGTGTTCTTGAGGAGGGCGGCCTCGGCCGCGGCTTGCAGCTCGCGGACGTTGCCTGGCCAGGGCCAGACGCGGAGGGCCTCGGGGAGGGAGGCCGCGATCTCGGGGCGCGGCAGGCCGTGCCGGTGCGCGAAGAGATCCAGGAAGATGTGGAGGAGGGGGAGGATGTCCTCGGGGCGCTCGTGGAGGCCGGGGATGCGCAGCTCGCGCTCCTGAAAGGCCAGGAGGAGGTCACGCCGGAAGAGACCCTGCGCAGCCAGCAGGTGCAGGTTGGCCCGGGTGGAGGCGACGACGCGCACGTTGACGGCCCGCGCGGTGTCTTCGCCGTGGCGTCGGATCTCGCCTTCCTTGATGACCCGGAGGAGGCGCCCCTGGAGGCGGAGCGGGAGGGCCTCGACGTCGTCGAGGTAGAGGGTGCCGCCGTCCGCCAGCTCAAAGACCCCGACGCGGGTGCTCTGGGGGTCGGCGGCGGCGCCGAAGAGGAGGAGATCGAGGAGGTCCTCATCGGCGTCCTCGCAGCCTTGAGCGACCAGGAGGCCGTCCTTGCGAGGGGAGAGGTGGTGGAGCGCCCGCGCGACCAGCTCCTTGCCCGTCCCGGCGTCACCGGTGAGGAGGACCGGGCCGGGGGTCTCGACCAGGGCGCTGAGGCGCGCATAGACAGCCCGCATGGCGGCAGACTCCGCGACCAGCTCTTTGAAGAGGTAGTGGCGGCGCTGCCGGTCGCGGAAGTAGCGGTTCTCGGCGCGGAGCTGGGTGTGCTCGCGCTCGGCCCGACGCTGCCGGGCGACCCCGGCCAGGAGCGGGGCGACAAAGGCGAGGCGCTGGGCGAGGCGCTGGAGGTGGGGGAGGCGCTGCTCGGGGTGGTGGAGGGAGGGCTCGGCGGTCGAGGCGAGGTGGATCGCCAGCGCGACGCCCCCGGCGCGGCACCCCCGGCAGGGTGAGAGGAGGAGGAGGTCTCCGCCGGGGCGCGGGACGTGGGTGAGGCCGCCCTGGCGGACCAGCGCGATGAGGTCCAGCCAGCGGTTGTGGGCCAGGTCGAGGGGCTGGAGCGCGGGGCGCAGCGCGCCGTCCTCGTCGCGGTCGAGGAGGTGCTCGGGCTCGGTGCCCTCGTGGAGCTGGAGGAGCTGCACCCGGAGGGGGGGCTGCTCCAGGAGGAGGCTCAACGGCGGCGCGATGTGCTGAAGGAGGAGCCCCAGCTCCGGGTCGCGGTGGAGCGAGAGGGCCAGGGGGAGGAGCGCCGCGGCGATCTCGGCGGGGGCCTCATGGAGATCGGGGGCATCGGGGACGGGGACGTGGAGGGCGGGGGGGAGGGCGGGGCTCTCGTCCTGCGCCGCCAGGAGGGTGAGGCGGACCTCGGGGCCCAGGAGGAGCGTGTCACCCGGGAGGACCCGCAGCGGCGTGTTCTGCGCGGTGAGCGGCGGATGCTCGGGGCGGAGGAGCGTGATGGGCGCGGCTGCGGGGTGGGGGGTGCAGCAGACGGCCCCCTGCTCGGCAAAGGCGAGGGTCGCGTGGCGCGCCGAGAGCGCGTGGGTCGGCACAGCGAGGTCGTTGGCCGGGGAGCGGCCGATGCGGATCTGGGGGCGATGGAAGGCGTACTCTCGGGCGTGGGCGCCCAGCTCAAGGCGGATGCGGATCATGGCGATCCTCGGGGGGCAGGAGGGTGGGGTTAGCGATTGAAGGTGGCGAGGGCGGGCGGGCAGGGCTTGAGACCAAATTGACGACGGCGACGCTCGAACCAGCGGGTCCAGTGCCAGGCTGCGTCGTGCTTGCTCCATGCGAGGGTGAGGGGCTCGTAACGTGAGAGGATCATGAGGGTTCGCTGCGCGTTATATGATATATAATCATCGCTTGATACAGCACGCACCAGCTCCCAGATGGACTTCTTGTCCAGCTTGGGGACTTGAAACCCGCGGGCCTCAAAGCCGCGGGCGAGCCAGGTGTTGCGCCCGGCGTGGCCCTGCGCGTCGAACCAGGCCTGCCAGGCCTGGACGCCGCGCGCCTGCGCCTCGGCGGAGAGCGCGGGGTCGTCCCACGCCGGGCCGAAGGCGTGGTTGGTGAGCCGCCCCAGCGCGCGCGCGACCCGACCGCGCAGGAGCGGATCGGAGGAGCTGAGGAGCTGGATGAGCGCCTCCACGGGCTCACCGCGCTCCAGCCCGGCGGCGGCCTCCACCGCGGCGAGCTGCACCGTGTAGGCGCGGCCCTCCAGCGGCAGGACGCGCCCCGAGAAGCGCGGCGTGTTGACCGCGCCGCCGGGAGATGACGCCTGCGGCGTCTCGTCGTCGTCAGCGGCGGCCTCTCCTCCCGCGTCCTCGGGCAGGACCCGCGGATCGGCGGGCGGAGGCGGCGAGTAGGTGATCTGGATGGCGTCGGGGAGCGGCCCGGCGCTGGCGTCCGCCAGCGCCGGATCACCCAGCGCGTGCGTGATGAGGCGCGACGCCTCCGGCGTCGCCAGCTCCGACGCCGCCAGGAGGAGGGCGACCCGCACCGACGGGTCGTCCTCCTTGCGGAAGCGCGCGGCCAGCGCGCGGTCCTGGGAGCGCGCCCGAAGCGCGCCCAGCGCGCGGGCCGACGCGCGGCGGACCTCCGGGCTGGGGTCGTCCAGGAGGCGCGCGATGGCGGGGGCCTGCCCGTCGGCGCCCAGCACCTCCAGGCGCTCCACGGCCCGCGCCCGCACCCCGGCGTCGCCGTCCTTCATCCAGGTGCGCGTGATCTTCTGGATCAGCTCGCCGCGGCGCTCCTCAAAGAGATCGGTGCCGGGGTGGACCTTGCCGCCGTTGACGCACCCCGCCTCCACGTCGCGGCGGCTGCAATAGAGGCGCAGGTGGAGGTGATCGTCGTGGGGTGCGGCGAGCCCCGGCGGACCCAGCGTGGCGTCGGCCCGCTCCAGCAGCGCCTTCGGCTCCCCTTTGCGGCGCGCGTAGGCCAGCAGCTCCTTCTTCAGCGGCGCCGAGATGAAGAGGTACTGCACCTGCGCGCGCTCCCAGGTCAGGAGCGCCTTCACCGTCGTCCAGGTGCAGGCGACATCGAAGCGCAGCCCGCCGTTGGCCGAGCGCCCGTCCCGATCCAGCGGGACCAGATCCGGCGGATCGACGGGCTCCCCCGCCGCATTCTTGTAACAGAAGGCGATGTCCGCGTCCCGACCCGAGTTATGCGACACCGACCAGCGGATGTCCCCCCCGCCACGCCGCGCCATGTTGCCGATCCAGAGCCGACGCCGATGCTGCGCATACACCGCGTCGGCGGCGTACTGGAGCGCCCCCACCAGCTCCTCCGTGCCCCAGGCCAGGCCGCGCTGGCACTGGCGCGGCAGGACCGCCCAGGAGCGCGCCGGCTCCGGCAGCGGCGCCGCGTTCACCAGATATCCATTCGTCACCGTCCCGACCGACGCCGACGCTCCCGGATCCTCGCCGGGGAGATGCGGGAAGGGCGGCTCGACGAAGGGCTCCACCAGCGGATCGGGCTCCAGGCGCGGCGGCGCGGGCGGCGCAGGCGCCTCGGGCAGCGTCGGCGTCGGGAAGGACGCCACGCCGAGCGCCGCCTTCGGCGGCGACGGCGCGATCTCCTGGGGCGCCAGCGCGCAATAACCTGCGCTGAGGCCTAGCCCCATGACCATGAAGCCGAGTATGATCTTCGAGTAGTTCGGCATGGCCGTTGGTTGCAGACGGTCGGAGGAGCACGCGGGGGACGACCCCCCAGAGCGCCAGGACAAGCGATGACTGAGCCCACCCCGATGTCAAGTCTCGATGATCTTCAACCCCGCTTCCCAGGCATGAGCCGCGAGGCCCTGGCCCGCGTGCTCTATGAGCTGGACGAGGCGCTTGGACGCGATCCGGGCAGCTTCGAGTACCGCTACGTCGAGACATACGCCCACCGTGCCAACGTTCGCTTCGCCCTCGGCCTTCCCGCCAACCTCGTGATGGACGACTTCATGATGGCGGGGCGCTGCCTCTCGGGCGATCCCGGGGTCCACCTGGGGCGCCACACGGAGGAGCAGCTCCTCACCCGGCGCGTGCGCCCGGTCGAGTACGGCGTCCTGAGCGGCAACCTGAGCCTGGCCGAGCGCCTGGCGATCAACTACGCCGTCCCCGCAGCCCAGGGGCGGGCGGGCCTGACGACGCCGCCGCTCACGCGGGAGCTGCGCATCCTCTCCCCGGCCCTGGTGAACGAGCCCATCCTGGAGCCGGCCCACCTCATGGGGCTGGCGGCGTCCATCTACAGCGCCGCCCTCGCGGCGGCGGTCCAGGGCTACGAGGAGGAGGTCCGCTTCCTCCTCCGCTGGCTCGCCCAGGCGGAGTCCCCCACTGCGCTCTCGGACGCCGAGCGCGGCGTGATGGTGCGCTACGCGGGGCTCTGTCAGGCGCTCGGGGAGGTGGTGCAGCCCTCGGGGCAGCCGCTGGAGGCGATGCTGGCGGATCAGATCCAGCGCAGCACGAGCCGCCTCAAGATGGTCCTGGGGCTGGAGTTCCAGCAGCCCACGCACGCGCACCCCTATGTGGACACCAGCGCGCTGGCGATCATGGCGCTGGCGATCTACGCGGGCCGCACCCTGGAGGGCTTCCCGCCGGACCCCGACATCACGCCCTACGCCAGGGGCTACGCCGACCTCATCGAGTTCATGCTCCACCGGCCCCCGGAGGAGCCCTTGAGCGCCGAAGACGTCCTCGCAGGGCGCGGCTGAGACATGGAGAGACAAGCGCAGATGACGAGCTTTGATGAGGTGACGACCTGGGCGCCTGCGGCGCCGGGGGTGTGGCGCGGCGAGGTCGCGGCGGAGTGGATGCAGGGGCGGGCGGCCTTCGGGGGGGTGGTGACGGCGGCGGCGCTGCGGGCGCTGCGGGAGCAGGTGGGGCCCGAGCGGGCGCTGCGCTCCTTCACCGCGAGCTTCATGGCGCCGGTGCAGCCCGGCGTGGCCGAGGTGAAGGCCCAGCTCCTGCGCGAGGGGCGCGCGTTGAGCCACGGCGAGGCGAAGGTGGAGCAGGGCGGGGGGGTGAGCGCGGTGGTGTTGGCGGCGTTCGCGGCGCCTCGGGAGTCGGGGGTGCGCGTGGTGGGGGAGCGGGTGACGCCGCCGTGCGCGCCGGACGGGGTGATGGACATGCCCTACATCGAGGGGGTGGTGCCGCGCTTCGTGCAGAACTTCCACCTGCGCTGGGCGGACGGGGATTACCCCTTTGTGGGGAGCGCGGCGGCGCGCTTCGGGGGGTGGTGTCGGCACCGGACGGCGGCGACGGGGCTGGAGGCGGTGGTGGGGTTGCTGGACGCCTGGCCGGCTCCGGTGCTCCCGATGTTGAAGGGGCCGGCGCCTGCCAGCACGGTGCGTTGGTCGGCCCACCTGGTCGGGGACGTGGAGGCGGCGCTGGGCGGCTGGTGCTGGTTCACCTCGCGGGCGCTGGCGGCGCAGGACGGCTACGCCTCGACGCTGAACCACCTCTACGCGGAGGACGGCGCGCTGGTGGCGTGGACGGAGCAGCTGGTGGCGGTCTTCGACAGGTGAGGGGGGTCCAGGGGGAGCTTCCCCCTGGC